>JAYEKE010000038.1 GCA_034660915.1 Pseudomonadota bacterium | reverse complement strand
TCCTTGACCGGGGAATATCTCTGCGTGGTCACCGAAGAAAAACACATGGCGGTTTTGACTGTCGAAGTCGAGAAAAACAAAAACTTCCAGGGCGATGTTGATACTTTAGCGAAAGGAATACAGACAGATTGTCAAAAACTGGTTGGCATCCGACCGAGAATCAGCATCCGCGAAGCCGGAACCTTGCCCCGGGAAACCCATAAAGCCAAACGCGTAGTTGATAAAAGATAGCAAAGTGCTGGGAAGCTCCTCTCCTTCCCTTTAAGGTAAGGAGAGGAGCTTATTCTGTCATTAACCAGATTAATAAAGGAGAAAATAGTCATGGCAAACAAACAGGAATTAAGAAAGGAACAACCGTATATCGGCGGGGTGCTAAAACTACGTCTTCCTTTTATTCATTATCGGGTCGAATATCAGGATTTTATCCAGGGAGCCATTCTCAGTTGTGTTCCTCTGGGAATTACCGCGGCAATGACCAAGTTTTTAGGCATTCCCATTGAAGTGGCGGTATTGATGGTAGTTCTGAATAACTTTCTCTATCTTCTGCATACCTCTTTCGGTGATCCTTCCATCAGTGGCTGGATAACAGCCGGCATACCCCTATACATTTCCTATCTTACCGGGTTTGAGGCCGGACCTGAAAGAATTCAGGCATTGATTGCCCTGCAAGTTCTTGTCGGGCTGATTTTTTTGATTTTAGGTGCTACCGGCATATCCAAATATGTTATAAAACACTTCCCCATATCCATGCGTTCCGGAATATTACTGGGGGCCGGCTTCGCCTCGCTGATGCGCGTCTTCAAACCCAGCCAGCCATTTATCGGCAAAATGCCCATCTCATTTCTGGTTGCCAGCTTTTTAAGTTTTTTTGTGCTATTTTCCACTCGGGCTGTATCATTTAGAAAGAAATTCGGCTGGTTTGCCTGGGTCGCCAGCTTCGGAATCGCTCCGGGATTTGTTGTCGGCTACCTGGTCGGTCTGATGACCGGGGAAATAAAGCCTCCAACCGGGATTTTTGATCGTTTCATTATTGCTCTGCCTTTTGGTGACATGATCAATTCATTTTCCGCTGTTGGCGTCGGCTTCCCTTCTGCATCTACGTGGGCGGCTGCTGTTTCTCTGGCTATTGTCGCCTATGTGCTTGCCTTTGGTGATATTCTGGTACTTGAAGCCATGATTGACGATGCCAGCCAGGCCCGGCCCGATGAAAAGATTATTTTCAGTGTCCCCCGCAATCACATCATCACTTCATTCCGTAATGTATTTCAAGGATTTTTTATACCTTTCATCTCTCTTTGTGGACCGCAATGGACCGGGGGACAGGCTCTGGTTGTCAATCGCTACAAACATGCAACCCCGAAAGAGGAACCATCCTACTGGGGCGGCGCGACATCCCTTTTCTGGGGTATGAGTATCGCTATGGTTTGTCATCCATTTGTCCAGATTATTCTTCCCGCCAAAATGATCGGTTTTGGTCTTACCTTGTTAATTCAGGGATATCTGTGCATCTATCTTGCCTTTGCCATGTGCCATACCAATGTTCAACGTGGTATTGCCGGCGTTATGGGGGCGGTGCTGGTAACAGCAAACTACGTCAAGCTTTGGGGCAGCCCTTTATGGTCCGGCCCGACATTGGCTCTCATAATCGGGGCAATCCTCTTTTTTGCTTTAGAATATAATCCAGAAAAAGAGGAAGAAGAACCTCCTGGAAATGTAGACAAAGAAGTAGAAAAAGAATTAAAAGAGTATGACACTGAGTAAATAGCAAGGAAACGATTTTCGGCCAGCTATACTTTAAGCAAAAGTATAGCTGGCCGAGACCCATCATGGTTGTCAAAATGAAGCAAAATGTCAGAAAAAAATTAATTGTTTTATTAAAAGTCGGAGTCCCCTACACCATTGGGGGCGTTCTGATCATTTACCTGGGAATTTATCTCCTGAAACGTCTGTTTCCCGACAGCGATTATCTCACTGCGATGATTTTTATCTGGCTGGCTTTCTTCTGGTTCATTTACCAGCCTTTATTCAGAAAAAAAATCATGGGCGCAAAAAAACTTTTAGAGAAACAATAGCTTATTCAATCGCATATTGTTTCAGCTTTTTATAGAAAGTTCTCCTGCTTATACCAAGAGTACGCATCGCGGCAGACTTATTGTTATTATGTTCTTTTAAGGCGTTAATGATGGCCTTTTTTTCCACCTCTTTAATTTTTTCCCCCATAGCACCTGTTTCTTTAGCCTCACTCTGACTGCCCGTTTTATAATTCAAGAGATAGCGCGGCAGATCATCAGGAAACACGGTATCCCCCCGGCAGACTACAGCAACATATTCAACCACATTCTGCAGTTCCCTGATATTGCCTTTCCAATCATATTCCATAAAGAGATCCATGACCTCTTTTGAAAAATAAAGCGGCTCTATGCCTTTTTCTCTCGCTATGCTGTCAGTAAAATGATCCACCAGAAGGTAAATATCATCTTTACGATCCCGCAAAGGAGGAAGAGTTATAGTAAAAACATTGAGTCGATAATATAAATCTTCCCTGAAGCTGCCATCTTTGACCATCTCTTCCAGATTTTTATTTGTTGCCGAGATAATCCGGACATCAACATCGATAACCCCCTGACCACCAACACGTTCTATTTGCTTTTCCTGGGTTACCCGCAACAGCTTAGCTTGCATAGCCAAGCCCATATCTCCAATCTCATCAAGAAATATGGTCCCTTTATCAGCCAACTCAAATTTACCGATTTTTCCAGTTTTTTGGGCACCAGTAAAAGCTCCCGCGGCATAACCAAAAAGCTCACTTTCCAGGAGCGGCTCAGGTATGGCGGCACAGTTAACGCGAATCATCGGGTTTTTTCTTCTCTCACTGGTATTGTGAATGGCATTGGCTATCCCTTCTTTTCCGGTACCGTTTTCTCCTCTGATCAGGACGTTAACATTGGTAGTGGCAACCCGGTTAGCTTTGGCCAAAACCACCGCTAACCGACCATTTTTACCAATAATAGAATTAAAGGCTCGCGGCAGTTTGGCTTTTAAATCCAATTCATTCTTCAAATACCTATTCATGTGCTCCATCCGCTCAACCTTCCGGCTGAGTTCGATGGTTTCATCGATGCTGCGAAAGACTGAAACAGCTCCTACTTTTTTCCCTCCATTATAGATGGGAGTAATGGTCGCGATAACTTCCATGTCCACAGATTCAATGCGAATACGTTCATTGACATACGGCTCCGCACCTCGCAAAACCCGTAGACATTTAGAAGTGGGCTCCACTATGGTCATGCTTTTACCAAGAATCTTCCAACTGGCAACTCCAATTAATTTGCTATAGGCATGATTGGTATAAACAATCATTGTTTCGGCATTTATAATGATAATCGCATCATGCATGGCATCAAATATCTCTGGAGCGGGAATAAATTTTGTCACCGCACCCAAATGTAAAATGGCCGGGTTGTTGACGGAGACAGCCCCTAACAACAAACCTTCTCTATCAGCGACAAACATGAGTTCATCATCACGCTGACTAAAGAACTCTTTAATCTTTAAGGCGTTCTCATTTTCCAGCGGGGCATTCAAAGATGAAACATAGAGATCACCAACAGTTCCCCGCTCCGCGGCAGCCAACGTACTTCTCTCCAGCACACCAATAAACCTTGCCGCTTGATCAACCACAGGCAGAACATTAGACGTAATGGACTGGCCAATCTCCGTTGCTTTTTCAATTGAGTATTCAGGAAAAACAATCGGCAACGATTCCCTGTCAACATCCATCAAATCTTTAACCAGCATTTACTCTCTCCCAGAAGATACTCTCAAAATCGCTAGACAATTGCGACTGCGTTAAGCTACTGGATGCGGGTCAAGCCCGGCATGACGAAACAGGAGTTGTTACGACACCATCAAGATGGTTGTGGGTAAATTAACAAATTACCGCTTGACAACCATGGCAACTGCCTCTCCCCCACCAAGGCACAGAGTAGCCAGGCCGGACTTTTTATCCTGTTTTATCATTTCATGAAGCAGGGTTACCAGCACTCGACACCCACTGCCCCCAATCGGATGTCCAAGGGCCACGGAGCCACCGTTTACATTTACTATGGCAGGATCAATCCCCAGTTCCCTCAGCACGGCAACGGTGGAACCACTAAACGCTTCATTGACCTCATAAAGGTCCACATCTCCAGTCGTAATCCCCTCCTTAGCCAGGCATTTCGGAATTGCCCAAATGGGGGCAACAAGAACATATTTCATGTCAATGGCAAAAGATGCCTGCGCTCCTATAGTTGCCATGATGGGACAACCAAGCTCTATCGCTTTTTCTCTGGACATGACCACGACCGCAGCCGCGCCATCACTGAGAATAGACGCGTTTCCCGCCGTCGTCAGCCCACCTTGTTTAAACGCAGGCTTCATTTTTGCCAGTATTTCATAACTCGTGTCCTGAGGACACTCATCCTGGCTGAAGATCACCGGCTCTCCTCTTTTTTGAGGAATTTCCACGGGAATAATTTCATCCTCAAACCTGCCGGATTCAATGGATTTTAACGCTCGGCGATAAGATTCCTCGGCATAGCGATCCTGATCTTCCCGGCTGACATGATATCTTTCCGAGCAAAGTTCGTTGGAAATACCCATATGAAAATCATTGACAATATCCCAAAGACCATCGTGGACCATGCTGTCCTCAAGCGTTCCCGGCCCCATGCGATAACCAAAACGACCCTTATCCAGATAATACGGCGCCATGGTCATGTTTTCCATGCCGCCGGCAACTATTATTTCCGCGTCACCAACCTGGATAGCCTGAGCCGCCAACATAACCGTTTTCAGGGCGGAGCCGCATACCTTATTGACCGTGATACACTCCACCTTCCATGGCATACCGGCCTTCACGGCAGCTTGTTTTGCCGGGTTCTGACCGTAACCCAGCGGCAACACTTGCCCCATGAGAACCTCATCAACCATTTCCTTATCAATAGCGGCCCGCTTAACCGCTTCTCTAATAACCAGGCCACCAAGATCAGTAGCGCCGATATTCTTAAGAGAACCATTAAAACTGCCCAAAGGGGTCCGCACCGCACTTACAATAACTGCTTCTTTCATCTCTTTTTCTCCTTAAAAACCATTTAAATGAACTAAATTTACCTGACGTTTGTATACGTCTTCGCAAACATTCCTATATCCGGCTTAGCCGAAACCAACAAGCCCCGACTGAAACAAGATGATTTCGCCTGACAGTCAACTTCAGCCTAAAGGCTCTTGATTATTTTCTTCCAGTTCATTATGCATAAATGTTTTAATCACTGAAACAATCTCATTAACATCATCAACAACCTGCAATAAAGACAGGTCCTCTTCACGGATATAACCCGAAGCCTCCAACTCTTTACGCAACCAGGAAAACAGGCCCTGCCAGTAATGACTGCCATAGAGAATGATCGGGAAAGGACGAATCTTATCTGTTTGAATCAGGGTCAAAGCTTCAAACATCTCATCGAGAGTTCCAAACCCCCCGGGGAAAACGACAAAAGCCTTGGAATATTTAATCAGCATGACTTTGCGCACAAAGAAATATTTAAAGGATACCAGTTTAGAGATATATTCATTTGGCTTTTGCTCCATGGGCAAAGTGATATTCAAACCTACAGAGTCCCCGCCTGCCTCCAGGGCGCCGCGATTGGCGGCGGCCATAATCCCCGGCCCACCACCGGTTATGACGGTAATCCCGGACTTTGCCATTATATTCCCCAATGCCAAAGCCTGCTGATAATCTTCATGTTCCTCCCGGGTCCTGGCAGAACCAAAGATAGTAATCGCCGGACCACAATCTGACAGTTTCTCAAACCCTTCTACAAATTCAGAAATTATTTTGAATATCCGCCAGCTCTCTTCAAGCTTAAAGTCATCGATGAGATACTGCTCATGATTGTGATTATTATTGCCAGACATAATTACCCCTAAGGAAAAACTAACGCGGGCGTTACCTGCAAGTAAGTGCTCTTATCAGAGCCTTGCATAAGTTTCTTCATTAGAACCTTTGCCTAACGGCAAGGAAATTGTGAAGCACTTAACATTTTCTTGTTTTCCAAACAATAAAATAACCTGTAAGGCACTAATTTCGGAAACTGGTTACCGGCGCCGGCAACTGCCCTTTGCGCCAGATAAAATAGTCGCTGCTCTCTTTATGTAACGGCATGATATAAGCGTTCCCCAACAGCCCTCCCCAGGAAACATGATCTCCCGCTTTTTTCCCGGGAACCGGAATCAATCGTACCGCCGTAGTTTTATTGTTCATCACCCCGATGGCCAGCTCATCAGCAATAATCGCCGAAATAGTGGTAGTTTTGGTATCACCAGGAACCGCAATCATATCAAGTCCCACCGAGCAAACCGTGGTCATCGCTTCAAGTTTATCTATCCCCAAAGCTCCAACCTTCACCGCCTCCAACAGTCCAACATCCTCACTGACCGGGATAAAAGCGCCACTCAAACCACCAACATGCGATGAAGCCATCATGCCACCCTTTTTTACCGCATCGGTCAGCAGCGCCAGCGCCGCGGTTGAACCATGGGTTCCTACTCGTTCAAGCCCCATGGCTTCCAATATACGGCCAACACTATCCCCCACAGCGGTAGTCGGGGCTAAAGAAACATCAATGGAGCCAAAACGGACACCAAGGCTGCGAGCCAATTCCTGCCCAATTAGCTCCCCGGCCCGGGTTATTTTAAAAGCGGTCTTTTTGATCGCTTCCGCCACCTCATCCAGGGCAAGATCCCGGGGCAAGCCGGCAACAACCCGTCGCAACACCCCTGGACCGGAAATCCCGACGTTTATAATGTTGTCAGCTTCCTGCAGGCCGTGATAACCGCCGGCCATAAACGGATTATCGCTGACCGGATTGGCAAATACCACAAATTTAGCCGCGCCTATGGCCTGGTCGCTGTTCATGGCCAGATCCCGGATAATACCGCCAACTTTAGCCACCGCCCGCATATTGACACCGGCCTTACTGGATGCCAGGCTGAAAAAACCGCAAACTTTTTTTGTTTCACCCAAAGCAACAGGAATAGCATCCATTAATGTCTGTTCGGCATAGGTCATACCTTTCTCACAAAAGCCACCATAACCACCCAGAAAATCAACCCCAACTTCACCGGCGCAACTATCGAGAAGCTGCGCATAGGCTACACAACGATCCAGATCCTGTTCGGCCGCCCCCGTCAAAGCGCCGGCCAACACCACCGCGGCCGGAGTTATGGTGATCCGCCGGTTGATGATGGGTATACCATAATAGGACTGGATTTTTTCGGCCCGCTTGACAAAGTGGCGGGCGGTTGCCAGAATCTTTTTTTCCGTTCGTCTGCAGAGGGTGGCAAAATCATCAGAGACACATGGCAGCAAATTAATTCCCAGGGTTACCGCCCGGATATCAAAATGCTCCTTTTCAGTCATTTGATATGTTTCATACACTTCTTCTAAAGAGATTATCTGTGGCATAAAAAAGCCTGTCCCATCAAACCCGATGCATAACTTCAAAAATTTTATGGTGCTGAAGCTGGATGGAAAGGCCAATTTTCTCCCCCAATTTTTCCAGCTTCGGCCCCACGACCCCCACATCACTGCGGGCATCAACCATATCCACCAGCATGGTCATGACAAAAACACCCTGTATGATTTTCTGGTTAATATCCTCGATATTGATGTTTTCCTTCCAGAGAAAATCAGCCACCTGAGCTACAATACCAGTTTGATCCTTGCCAATAACCAACACTATCGCCAGGTTTTTTTCTTTACTTTTCATAGCGCAATTCCTTTTAAGCTTTTGTCCCTTCTGCCATCCTCCAGACAATGGAAGCCTGAGAAGCAACATCCTCAAGCGAGGCGAACAATTGCCCTATCAGTTCCCGCCTGGCCTCATAATCCCGCCCGGGAAACAAAGATGCGGACTGGGCGGGAATGGAAAAAAAATCCCGCATGAACTCGAGATCAAATGGCCGTATCCATTGATGATGGCAAACATGATGGCAATACTGCTCCAAAGCACTGGATGCTTTCTGATAATCCGTAATAACCCGAAAGCGCGGAAGTGGTTCTCCAAGACGCTGAAAAGCCACAGCGAACAAATCATCGCCAGCTGGATTGGTCAAATGGGGATAAAATGAAAAAGCGACTTTACCTCCCGGGGACAAGCACGCTGCCGCTTCCCTGAGACTACGTTCCACATCCGGAAAAATAAAAATCGAAGCATTGTAAAGGACATAGTCATAAAGCTGATCACCGACGATCTCAGTCAATCGCTCCCCATCTCCCAGCACCAGACAAACCTCCTGGTTGGCAACATGCAAAGCCTGTCCGTCCGCCACCATCCTGGCCGACAGGTCAAGCCCCATTACCTGGCAGGAAAATTGTTCATGCAGGGCTAGGGCGGAAATACCGTTGCCACAACCAACGTCCAGCACCCGGCTTCCGGACTGCAAACCAATTTTCTTCGCCAGCTGGACGGTAAGATCATAGAAGAAATGATGTTTCTCTTCAAAATCCTGATAAATCTGATAACTTTGATCAAAGTTGTCGGCTACCTTCTGTTTCACCTTAAGGTGAAACTTTTCCGGTTTTGTCATAACTCTCCCAACCCGAATAAGCACTGATTTTTGGTTTAAATTTTGTAACTATCTCAACTTTCTGACTTAGATTACCAGAGAACCATTTCAGGATGTTCGGGCTTGGCTCATAGCCGTGTCTGCCGACAGGCAGGCGGTATTGCCGCCTGGGTTGGGACAGTTTTTAAAACTGTCCCACATTGTGATTCGCGGCGGACAATCGGGGACATTGCTTTAGCGGTGTCCTCACAAGCCGGCCTGTCTGCGTGCGGCACGCACAGGCAGGCCATGGACGGCCGGCGAGAATGAGCGAGAGCCATGCCGGAACATCCGGGGACATTGCTTTAGCGCCCCCACAGTCCAGCTGTTTTCAGATCAACTCAAAAAGTTGAGTAACTATTTAAGATAAGGCAGCATAGCCTTAAAATCCGGGCCCTCAGCCTTTTCAAGAAAATGGAAAAGAACCGTCTGAACGCTGGTCATAATACCCCCAGCCCGCTCCATGAGGGAACATCCGGCCTGAAAATCAAAAGTATACCGTGATCCGACCGCATCTTTAAGCACAAACACCGAGTATCCCTGATCCAAAAGATCGATTGCTGTCTGCAGGACACAGATATGGGTTTCAATCCCCATGATCAGCAGTTGATTTCGCCCAAGCTCTGCGACCCGCTCACCGATAGCATCCCAACCGGAAAAGATTTTTTTCGCAAACGGCTGGTAATCATCATCAAGCACCATCTTTATTTCCTCATTGGTCGCCCCTAAACCTTGGGGATATTGCTCCATAACCACAATGGGAATGGAAAGTTTTCTGGCCATCTGAATAGCCAACGCCGCCTGTTTTTTCAGCTGTTCAATCACTTTCGGAGCAAAAGTATTTAAGATTGCATCTTGAAAATCCACAATAATCAACGCTGATTGATCCTTTATCGGACAAAATGACCGGCCACTCATCTGTTACTCCTTTCCGTTAGGTTTAATCTCAAAAACAATCTCACCTGCATGCGGTTTCAGACACGCCATCAACTATTTTTTCTGCCGCCTCTGTCGCCTCTCCTCTGTAACTTTCTTTAACTTCATAAACTGCTCCCGAGAAAGGATTCCCCTCACCTCCAGCAGATATTCCATGCGAGCATTATTCAGCCTTTCATTGGCACGCTGAGCGTCAGCCAGCCGTTCTCTTGCCTGATCTGCTGAAAAGTCCTTTGACTCCATGGCCCGTTCCAGCCGCACCCCACTTTTGTCTACCTCTGTGCGTAATTCAATAAATTCAAGCCGATGCCCGGAAAAAAGTTTATCCAGTTTCTGTTTTTGGTCCGCCGTCAAACCCAAACGGGCCGCAAAGCGATCATTACGCCACCATTTTCGCAATAAATCTGTCCGGCTGCCAGCCCATCCTGACAATGCCGCCGACAAACCAAGAGTGACCACCAGTACCATAAACAAAGTCTTTTTCCGGTTCATGTTTGCTCTCCTGCTTCGGGAATAACAAATTCTATCATCTCGTCTATTTGTTCCATAATCTCACTCTCCAGGATTCCACCACTCAAAGTACTGACCCAAACAGGTTCAGAAGCCGCCGTGCCCGGCAGTAATTGATCCGCCATAACTTCCAGGCTGTCGGCGCTGGCAAATAGCGATGGGCTTTCCAGGGACACCTGGGCCACCGGCGGAAAGTGGTAAGGTATCATAAAAGTCAGCAAAATAAAACATCCCAGAACCATCACTGAAGTCCATGCCGGCTGCCAGCTAAATCCCCGATTAGTCTTTCGCTCAATTTCATCCCGTACCTTAGCCCGAATCCGCTGCATTTGCAAGGTCGTCGGAGCAAGGTAATCACGAGTATCATCCACCTGTTGTTGAAAACGTAGCAGTTGCTGCCGGCAGCTCGAACAGGAGGAAACATGTTCCTGTGAACCCTGAGCGCACTGCTCACCATCAATGAGGACCTCCAGCAGATGATCTTCACAAGTGGATGAAGATAACGAGTTATCCATCATGACTCCTCCAGCAAGTAAGTTTTCATCTTTTTAACCGCCCGATAAAGATGGGTCTTAATTGTATTCAGATTTTTACCGGCCGCCTCTGATATCTGCAATAATGAAAAACCATCCAAAAACCTGAGGCTAAAATATTCCTTTTCTGCCGGGCTGAGACGATTCATCAGCGTCAAAAGGTGTTTCCCCTGCTCTTTACTGAGGACTGCATCCAAAGCTGAAACTTGTTGTTCATCAAAATATTGCTCCAATGCCGGCTGCGATTTTGAACCATCGGGAAAGTCCCGCTCCCTAACCCAGTCAAATTTCCACCATGGCTTCCGATAGTAATCAGCAATTGCATTTTTTACCAGTCGGTATATCCAGGTTTTCAATTGCGATTCACCGCGAAAACTGTCAAGCCCACGGTAAAGCTTCAGCAACACGTCCTGCATGATATCTTCCGCATCAGCCGGGGCATTAACCCGGGATCGTATCATCCGGTAAATATCATTCTGCCATTGGTCCAGGAACTGGTCAAAGGTATTATGATCCATAAAGATTCAATATCCGCAAGGTCATTTACAGGCTACCTTGCAAAATGGTCTTTTTGTCCAACTACTGAGCCCATAGTCATCACGACCTGAAGACATCATACCTGTAAGGTTCCACCACTGATTATAGACGTCCCCTATATAATCTTAGTTTACCCGCCATTGGAGATACCGCTGTTTTTTTCGGCAATTGAGGAACAAAAGTACGAGAACTCGGCCCGGTTAAAAAACACCATGACCTTATGTAATAACAATGCCTATCTTTGACAATGGGGACAATAATAAGTCGAACGACCGCCAATGACGGTTTTCAAAATGGCTGCCTGATGACAGGTCAAACAGGTTTCGCCTGCCCGTCCATAGACATTCAAATGGCGGGCAAACCTGCCTTCAGTCCCATCCAGACCGACAAAATCACTGATAGTGGTCCCGCCAGCGGCAATGGCCTCGGTTAACACCTGCTTAATAGCCTCAACCAAGGCTAAATACTGCCGTTGGCTCAGTTTGCCTGCCGCTTTCGTTGGCCGAATGCCAGCCCGAAACAGTGATTCGCTGGCATAAATATTACCAATCCCAACCACAAAATTATTGTCCATCAACAGTGATTTGATCGGTCGCCGGCGGCCACGGCTCAGGCGATGGAGATAGCTGGAGGAAAAATGCTCCCCAAGGGGTTCAGGCGGCAGATTGTCCAGACATTCAGGGAGAGATCCTGGAATGTGCAGCGGCAGGATGTCAACCAGACCAAATTTACGGGGATCATGAAAACGCAGACTGCAACCATCATCTAAAAACCAGATTATACGTTCATGCTTTTCCACTGGCAACTCCCCTGGAACAATTTTCAGGGAACCACTCATTCCCAGATGCAGCAGCATGACCCGCATGCCGGTAAATTCAAGCACAATATACTTTGCCCGCCGGGAAATTTTGATAATTTCCTTATCCAACACATCCGGCAACTTCTGCTTAAAAGGAGCAAGAGGCTTGCGAAGCTTATCCGTCAGGACATCTACTCTGGTCATCTTCCGTCCAAGAAGATGCGGATGTAAAACCCTGGCAACAGTTTCAACTTCCGGCAGTTCAGGCATGATTTTTCATCATTCTTCAGCCATGGCACTATCCGGCGAATACCCCTTCAACATGCGGCCAGCCGGCTTGAAATACGCTCAAGCAGCTACAACGCTTTTAGCTTTTTTATTCGCCTGAAGTTTGTGTTACAAGAAGACAGGAAAAAACTGACTACAGAGATTTCAACATGACAACCGGCTCTATTACGCCAGCAAAAAGATTTGCCTCTTATCTCTGTGCTGTCTTTGGCAGCATATTACTGTTTTACAGGGGACCGGATGATAGCCTGCGCTCGGCTACCCAGGCCTGGAACCTGGGCCACATCATTCTCTTTGCCGCCCTAAGTGTCATTATCTGGTATCATGGGAAAAAATTCCTGCCCCGAAAATTCCTGCCTTTGCTCAGCATGCTGCTATTTCTGACACTCCTGGCCGGAGGGACCACGGAAGTTATGCAGATATTCTCTCAGCGAACACTGGATATCGCTGATATCTGGCGCGACTGCCTGGGAACCCTGATCGCGGCAGCATTCCTGTTGCCAGCCAGGACATCGCTGTGCTCAAGCCGCCAGCGAAAATTCCGGTTTCTGGTCATTTTCCTGACCATCATTACCCTCATCCCCCTGGGGAAAGCCCTGATCGATGAAACCATAGCCAGAGATCAGTTCCCCCTGCTGGCTGATTTTGAAACACCATTTGAGCTAAGTCGATGGGAACAAGGGCAGATAGACCACCAGCTGGCCCGCCATGGGCACTCTTCCCTTAAAGTTCTGCTGACCACCGAGCAGTATTCAGGAGATTCCCTCCTTTATTTCCCTCCGGACTGGTCGCAATATACCAGCCTGCATTTCAGTATCCACAACGGGACGGAAACACCATTGATCATCGTCTGCCGCCTTCACGACCGCTTCCACGCCAAATCTGGCAATGACTACCATGATCGCTTCAATCGGCGGTTAACCTGCCAACCAGGATGGAATGATTTTTCCATCCCGCTCAAGGAAATCAAAAATGCTCCGACCGGCAGGAAAATGGATATGACCACAATTATCAATCTACGGCTCTTTACCGTGCAGCTTCAGCAGCCGGTTACCATTCATCTTGATTATTTTTACCTGGAAAAATAATTGACCGCGTTTTGAAAAAGGGCAAAACCGGGGCCGGGATCATCCCATTTCCCGGTTTCCTGTCGGGCAGTCATATCCGGCCAGGAAGGCAACTGGCTCAGAACCAGGGCCCGTTCAGGATGTGGCATCATCCCTAAAACTTTTCCACTGTCATCACAAATCCCGGCGATATCAAACAGTGAACCATTGGGGTTTTGGGGAAACTTTCCCCCAGCCGGTCTCCCTTCCTGATCCGCATACATCATCGCCACATTGCCGCCATCCTGGAGACGCGGCAAAACTTCAAGGGGGGCGTAAAACCTGCCCTCACCATGGGCTATGGGTATATGGAGCCGGTTCAGACCCTGTAAAAAAACGGAATGGTTTTCCGGCACCAGCAGATCCACCCAACGACACTCATAGCGGGATGAAGAGTTGGAGATCAATGCCACCTGGCGTTCACCGTAATTTTCAGCAAATCCCGGCAGCAAGCCCAGGTTCACCAACACCTGGAAGCCGTTGCAGATTCCCAGCACCAGACGGTCACCAAGAACAAAATCCATCAATTCCGACCAGAGGGTATTTCTCATCTTGTTGGCAAGGGCATTGCCGGAACCGGTATCATCGCCGTAAGAAAAGCCGCCGGGAACGACAAAAATCTGCGCCTTCCTCAGTTGCCCAGGATCGGCAATCAGATCATTCACATGCATAATTCGACATTGCGCCCCACAGCGACTGAAAGCAAAAGCTGTTTCTTCCTCACAATTGATGCCATAACCGGTCAGCAGCAGAACTCGGGGTGAAGCCATATATCAGTCTCCCTAAAAGCCGGCGAAAGGCTGTTGATAAGCCGCCAGTAACTCTTTAAGCGGTACATCTACATACGTTGTTTCATCTTGCAGCACTTCCAGATGACTACTTTTATTGACTGTGCCCAAGTAATGACAGGGAATTGCGGCGGCAGCAGATTCAAAAACCCGGCGCCGCCCAGGATCTATACTTACCAGAAACCGTCCCAATGATTCAGCAAACAAATAAAACTCCACTCGTTGATCACCAGGAACCTTGATAGTCGCCCCCAGACCATGAGCCATGGATGACTTACCCAGAGCCACAGCCAGGCCGCCCTGGGCCAAAGGATAAAGGGAGCGGCATAATCCTGGTTCAACCAAGCTGCATATTTGCTCATAGATGGCCCGAAAATCCCTGGCCCGCACCTGAGGAACTACCCCCCTGTTTTCTCCTGCCAGAAACTTTTCATCCCGCAGCATAGTCAAAAACTCGCTGCCACCCAGCTCACTGCCTGTCTCCCCGATCAGGTAAATCAAATCACCCTCTTCCTGGAAAGCAAAGGAGCGGACCCGGTCAACATGGGGAATAACCCCCAGGGAAGAGATCAATAAAGTGGGGGGCACCGAGATGGTTATGGGCTGGTCATCGGAATCAAAACCACAAAAATCATTAAACATGCTGTCTTTGCCGGAAATAAACGGAGTCCCATATGCCACCGCTATTTCATAACAGGCCCGGGCCGCTTCTTTCAACTGCCAGAGCCGGCCGGGGTCATTTGAGGAGCACCAGCAGAAATTGTCCAACAGGGCTATGCGCTCAAGGGGGCAGCCAACAGCCAACAGGTTGCGGATGGCGGTATCAATGCCGGCGACGGCCATGGCATAAGGATCCAATTCACTGTAGGAGGGATACAGGCTTTGGGAGACCGCAACCCCCCGTGGTTTATCCAGCACCGGTCGGACAACCGTAGCAAAGTTATCAATCCGGTTCCGGCCAATCAAAGGTTTTAACACCGACCCGCCCTGGACTTCATAATCATACTGGGTACTGACAAAGGAACGGGAACAGATATTCAAGCGGGCAAAGAGTTTAAGAAAAAGGTCGTTGACCGGCAGTTGCAGCGGTAATTCAACCGGGGACAAGACCACACGGCAAGGCTCGGTTTGCAGAACTTTCGCCGGCAAACCATTATGGAGAAAATCAAGATCCAGATCCACTACCGTCTGCCCTTGATGGAGTACCTGACAGCGACCAGTATCGGTAAACCTGCCAATGATGGTTCCTTCAACTCCCTGGCGACTCAGTAAATCTTGCAGCTGTTCCCAGTTTTTCGGCGGCACCGCCAGGGTCATCCTTTCCTGAGACTCACTGATCCATATCTGCCAGGGAGCCATTCCCGGATATTTGGTCGGCACCCGATCAAGCTCCACCAAACAGCCGCCACATTCCCGGGCCATCTCCGCCACCGAGCAGGACAGTCCACCAGCGCCGTTGTCAGTAATACTGTTATACAGCTGCAAATCACGGGCAGCCTTGACCAGACAATCGGAAAACTTCTTCTGGGTAATGGGATCCCCGATCTGCACTGCGGTCGCCGGACTGCCGCCGGTCAAGGCTTCAGAAGAAAACGTCGCCCCATGAATACCATCCAAACCCACCCGACCGCCAATCATGACAATATAATCACCGGCTTTCGCCTTTTTCTCATGGCTGGGCAGATCATTGATAAAACGCGGAATCAGGCCGACCGTGCCGACAAAAACCAGCGGTTTCCCCTTGTAGCGGCGATCAAAGACCATAAATCCCTGGGTGGTGGGAATGCCGGAACAATTCCCCCCCACTCGCACCCCATCAATAACCCCTTCCATAATCCTGCAAGGCAAAAGCGCCTGATTATGTCGGCCGGGAGAACGGTAAATCGGCGCATAATCACCGGGATCAGCAAAACAATAACCATAGCGATTCAAGACCGGTTTTGCCCCCAGGCCAAAACCCACCGTATCCCGGTTGACCCCGACAATGCCGGTAATCGCCCCGCCGAAAGGATCCAGTGCCGATGGTGAATTATGGGTCTCCACTTTATCGGTTACCAGGTATTCATCATCAAAAATAATGGCACCGGAGTTATCCACAAAAACGGAAACACAAGGGTCATCCTCTCCCCGTAAAGCTCGTATTTTCGCAGTCGCCCCCTTGATATAGCGCCGATATAAACCATCAACCACCTCGTCAATGGAAGCGGCAAAAATCGTATGCTTGCAGTGTTCAGACCAGGTCTGCGCCAGGGATTCCAGCTCAATATCTGTGGGATGACGATGTTCCTTATGCTTAAAATAATCTATGATAACATCAAGATATGGCCGTTCTAGCGCCAGAGGACCCCGGAACACCGGCTGCTCATGGGCATCATAATGATCAATAATTCCCTTTTTCCCCAGAGTTTCCAGCTGCGCACCCGGGATGTCAAGATCGATGGTTTTAACCCCGGCTGTTTCCATTAAGGATACCCGGGGGACCACCGGGTCCATCCCCCCTTCCGTTCGGTAACCTGCCTGCGATTTAACCTGAACCCGCTGAATCAGGGGATTTGCCAGGCTGGCAGAGATACGCGCCACATCCTGCTCATCAATATCACCGACCAGATAAAAAATCCGGCTACTGTAAATCCCGGCATCCGGGGGCAACCGGCGCTGCCAGCTATCCTGAAGGGTTTCTCCGGTAGTTGAGGCAACATTATCCGTAACCCCTGGAAGAAAACCAACTTCAATGGCATGGGAAAAGTCCTTCAGCGTCCGGGCTTTATCAATAATAAACTGATGAACAACCGGATTGCTCAATAACTCTGCTGCCTGCAGCAGCTCCGCAGCGGTAAAATCTCCCTCCAGGGTATAAACATCAGAGATGGAGACCGCGGTGATCCGGCCACTCAACCCCAAACCCTTAAGACGGTCAAATATCCGCCGGGCCCGGGTATCCAATTCGGGCTGCTGATAATAAACTTCTATTCGATGTGCCATAGCCTCTTCTTTATGTACCATTTACAATGGATTTTGTTCTCTCATAGCACCAACTACACAGTAAGGAAACCAATTCCTTCACTTCGTTGAAAATAACATATCCACAGATAGAAGTACATACCTATCAGAATTCCTAAAAAGTGATTGGGTTCCACTCTAACCCAGCAAAGACAATAAATACTTTTACAGATTTTTCAACTGTGTTATTGTCGAAAGTGTACATTATGCTCAAAGGCATTTCGGCTGAAAGACAAAGCAGGCAACATTGATCTGAACTATCAAATCTCCATTGAGGTAAACGGCATGCATTCAACCAACGATCAACAGGATTATCTGCTCAAGGCTGTTCATGCTTTCAAAAGGAAATTTTTTGTCATTTCGCCGGATTTCGAAATCCTGGCGGTGAACGAACAGGGCCTTAAAAACTCCAATGTTGAAATTGTCGGGGGCCACTGCTATGAGCAATTCCGAAATTTACCAAGTCCCTGCGAACATTGCCCAGCCCTGGAATCTTTGCAGACCCGCATTCCCACCTTCCTTGGCAGTCATAACATCTCCCAGGAAAAAATAGCCTGTATTTTCAGCTACCCCCTGCTCTCCGATGGTAAAATCGACGCCCTGGTCATGGTGGATTTTGACCTGCCGGTCCAGGTCTGGCTGGAAGAGCAGATGAGCCAATCCAGTACTTTTTTGCACAATCTTCTGCTCAGTTCGGTAGATGGCGTCGTGGCCGCCGACAGAACCGGCAAACTGGTTATTTTCAATCACTCAGTTTCAGAAATCCTGGGGTACGGTATTGACGAAGCCCTTGAAAAACTTGATGTCAGAAATATCTATGTTGATGAAAACGAGGCCGCCGATGTAATGCGCAAACTCCGCAGTAAAGAATACGGTGGCAAAGGAAAATTAAAAGCCCACCATGTTGCCCTGCTGGGGAAGAAGGGGGAAACGATCCCGGTGCGGCTCAACGCCTCCATCGTCTATAAAGATGATCAGGAAGTGGCAACAATCGGTTTTTTCCGTGATCTGCGGGAAACCATCGAAATGGAAAAAGAATTGGAAAAAACCCAGCACCAGCTGCTGCAGTCGGAAAAGATGGCCTCCATCGGCAAGCTGGCAGCCGGTGTTGCCCACCAATTGAATAATCCTTTGGGGGGAATTATCCTGTTTACCAAATTAATTATGGAAGAAAATGATTTAGCTGAAGAGGTCCAGGAAGATTTGCACCGCATTTTGAGAGACGCGGAAAGATGTCGGGATACGGTCAAAGAACTATTGGAATTTTCCCGCCAGACCCGCCAGTTTATGCAGCCCTGTGATATCAACAAGGCTATCAATAGAACTATGTTTTTGCTTGAAAGCCAACCTATTTTCCATAATATTGAGATAGAAAAAAACCTGGCTGAAGCGCTCCCACTGGTGCAGGGTGATACCCAGCAATTAAATCATATGTTAATGAATATCATCCTTAATGCCGTCGATGCCATGGAAGGCAAGGGAAAATTGACCATCAGTACCCGCTTGCCGGCCACCGGAGAACGGATGTATAAGGAAGATGAAGATACCCAGGTGTTGGAATATCCTTTCTGCTGGCTGCCCTCACATGGTGATCGCCTGTGCATTGAGATCTCTGATACCGGCCCTGGTATCCCCAGTGATATCTTACCTCATATTTTTGACCCTTTTTTCACCACCAAAGAGGAGGGTAAG
>JAYEKE010000037.1 GCA_034660915.1 Pseudomonadota bacterium | reverse complement strand
ACGGGCGGACCTGTTTTTCTGGCGGGATAGTAACGGCAATGAAGTGGACGTCATCGCTGAACAACACGGCAGACTGATGCCCCTGGAAATCAAATCCGGTAAAACCCTGACCAAAGAATCAACTGCCGGTCTGAAAAAATGGCTTTCCCTGGCCAAAGACATCTACACCACTCCCACTCTCATCTATGGTGGCGATGAAAGCTACCGGCACAATGACATCCGGATCACCGGCTGGCAGGAAAGCGGTGCTATTTTTTAATCTGCCCAAAAAAGCCGGCGGTAAAATCGACCGCGAGAAATGCCTGAACACAGAATTGTGGGGACTGGACCTTAATTATTGATGGTTTCCCAATAATTAAGTATCCTGTCCCCATAATTCCCCATAATTCCTTACAGCAGTATCTTACAGCTTACACTCCATCCCTTCTTTTTATTGACATAACTGGCTGATTTTGCGATAAGTTCATCGTCCCATTTTCTAATAAACCATTGATATAAAAACAATAAAAATAAACAATCCCTTGTCAAAACTTTTCATCCTCATCCAGCTCACAATAATACTGTTTACCACCTTCCTCCTCCCCGCATGGGAAAAGAACGCCGGCGCCTATTGGCTTGATGAGGGAAGCTCAACAGTCACCACCATCAATGATTTAAGAAAATACGCCCCCCCAAGCAACAAAAAAGATCTCTTTACCGTCCAATTTTATGACAGCACCTCCGCAAAGCGGAACACGAATATCCCAACCCTGCTCCCCCATTCCGACTATTTCATTCCCGCCGACATAATAGACGCCAACCTGCCCATTTTCGGGCTTTTCAGTCACCCCGCCGAACCGGCCAAAGATCCCCTGGCCAACCTGCTCTATGCCAACCTTAAACTTAAAAAACTTCTGGAAGAATACGCCGCCATCCAGAAAAGCGCCATCGAACACCTTGGCCACCATACACCGGCAGCCGACCATTTTAAATCTTTCATGCCGCCACAAGAAACAACATCCCTCCAGGAAGATCAGCAACAAACCGCCCAGCAACCAAACAACACCCCGTCCTACAAACCATTTATTTCCTATTACAACAATTTCAAGAGGCTGGAAAAAAGAATATCCCTCAACCCGCGCCCGCTCATACTGGCAGCAGAGATCAACCGAGATAAACCTGAACAAACAAAAACACCGGCAGCCACATCAGGAATTCAGCAATACAAAAAAAACTCGTCTTCCATCAGAGCCAGCTGGCAGCTTCCGGGCTATAGCAGCCATTACTCTACTTATCGCAATGGGCGGCTGTCGCCGTCCGCACTCACCGAGCAAAACAGCCAGACTGACCCCCGGGGAAACAATTCCTGTAAGCAGGAAAGCCCACAGACGAAAAATGGAACTGAAAATAAAAACAACAAACTACAGCCTGACATCAACGATAATTTTACCAAATTTATCCTTTCTTTCCGGCAATACATTATAGATCACTGGATCGAAGCCGCTATTTTTGCGATTTTGATCATCTTCGCCCTGGACTTTATTTTAAAAATTATTCGCGCCCTTTTGGGCTTTTAACAAAAAAAGGAACCACGTGCTTTTAATTTTCAAACAATATATATTCCCGCTCCTGAAGCGCTCACAACTCCTGCTTCTGCTTCTACTCATCATAATTTCCGCCTGCAAAACGGAAAAAACCCCTCCGGAAGCGCGTTGGCTCCAGTCCGGCAATGCCCATTATGCCGACCATGAATATTCACTGGCCCTGCACGACTGGCAAAAAGCCATGGATATCCAGCCGGACAACCTGAAATTATACCGAAAAATCGGCCGACTCTACTTCAACCAGGCAGATTACCACCAGGCCCTGACAACCTATGGCAAACTTTTGCGGCGTCAACCAAAAGCCTGGGATGTCTGGCTGCAGGTTGCCAGAATCCAGCTCCAGCTCCTGGATATCAGGGCGGCCACGGAAAGCTATAAAAAATGCCGGGATAAACTAACAACCACCGAAAGTTTTATCTTTGCCGGTGACTTACTGGCCGCCAGGAGTGATTTTGCCGGCGCCGAGCATTACTACCAGCAGGCATTATCGCGGGAGGACAAAAGCCAGGTGGCCCTGGCCAGACTGGCGGTATGTCTCCTCGGCCAACATCAGAAAAATAAAGCCGAAGAAATTTTTCAGGAATTAGCCGGCCAGGCACCCACCGCGGCTGAAATACTTGTCCAGATGAGCCACTACGAACAGTTGAAAGACGATTACCCGCAGGCAGAATCATACCTCATCAAGGCAATCAGCCACGATGCCGAAAATATTCACCTGCGGATAAAACTGGCCGGATTTTATTTTGAAACCGGGAAACAGGAAGAAAGTATAAATGTCCTTGAAAAGATTCTCGAACAAGCACCCGAAAATCAGTATGCCAGGAAAATGCTGGCCGAAACCTTTCTGGCCGGGCGTCAATTCCACCAGGCAGAATCCCTGCTCAGTTCTCTCACTGCAACGGAAGAAAAAGAGATTGACTTAATGCTGCTCAAGGGCAAGGTGGCCCTTTTCAATGGCGAATACCACCGCGCGACCTCACTTTTCCAGGGAATACTGGAAAAAGAACCAACCATACCCAATGGCCATTACTTTCTTGCCCTTTCGTTCCTGGCACGCGGGATGGATAATCTCGGCCGGAAAAATCTCCGAAAAACCCTTGAATTAAGCCCCGGATTTTCCGAAGCCGAACTGACCCTGGCCGACTCGTATTACCAGGCCGGCGACTTCGAGCCGGCCATGATCCATGCCCGCAGAGTTGAAGAAATGGAGCCGGAAAATTTTCGCGCCCACTTAATCATGGGCAATCTTTATTTAGCCCAGAAAGATTTCAACCAGGCATCAACCAGCTATCGAACCGCACTGCTGCTCAACCTGAAAACACCCACGCCCATTTTCGGCCTGGCAAAGGCCGCGTTTGGCAGCGGCAACCAGGATGAAACCAGAAAACTGCTGCAGGATCTACAGCAGAACACGATGCCAACTGACGCCATGGAACTTTTTGTCCACAGCCTCATGAAAGAAAAAAAACACCACCAGGCGGTGGCATTCATCAAACGGAAAATACAAAAAAATCCGGAAAACCACTACCTATCCTCTATTCTGGGCGAAATCCAGCTACAGACCGGCAATAAAACGGCGGCTATTAAAACCTTCACCAGGATGCTTGATTCCGATTTTGCAACCAGAACTGCTTTTTTGAAACTTTTCATTCTCTATCAGCACGACCGTGAACAGCTGAAAAAAACCCTGCTGAAAGCCATCAGCAGGGTCCATGATTTTCCGGAAGCCAGGATAAGGCTGGCACAAATTTATGACCAAGAAGGCCAGACCAGCAAGGCCATTATCATCCTTCAGGAGGGGCTCACGATTACGCCGGAATCACCAGGCCTGGCCAACAACCTTGCCTGGCTCTATTGTGAACATCAGCCGGAAAAGATCAACGAGGCTTTACGGCTGGCCCAGCTGGCCTATGAATACCAGCCCGACAATCCGGCAGTCACCGATACCCTGGGCTGGATATACTTCAAAAAAGATATGCCGGACCGCGCGGAATGGATGCTGAAAAAAGCCCTGGAACTCGCACCCGACAATCCCGATATTCTCTCCCACTACAAAATCCTGCAAAAAAGCACTCACTCCACTCCCAAGCCGGTTGGCGGATCCGGCGGTATAATATCCGGCTGAGGGACTCCACCACCGGAATCAGCAATAAACTCCCCATCAAACCCCACATCATCCTGACCGCCAAGATGGATTTGCCCACCCACTGTACCGTCATCATGATAAAATTTGATTTCGTCAATCCAGATGGTAAAGGGACTGGGAACAGCCGGGCCGCCGGCTTCCGGGCCAAAGTGAAAATAAAACCGGCCGAAGCTGTCAAAATAATGGGAAATATCCGGCGGCACTGTGCTGCCGCTGTAATTGGCCTGATCCGGCTGGGTGGTTACAATATATTTTACCCAGCCATCGCCAACCTCTTCCATGGTTAACCGGTGGTAATAATGGTGAATGCCATAATCATCTTCCGATGTTGCCTGATATGTATCGCTCCAATCACCAGGATCATGAATATAGGTCCCCAACTGCCAGGTATCATAACGGAAGGGCAAGGTCTGAATCGGGAAACCCGCCGGAAAGCGGACATAAAAACTCATTCGATTGGCTCCGGCAGCTTCCGGCATATGGTCTGTAATCTTGTCGTTTGATCTGAAATATATCTGTGGATTATTCGAATCAAATGTGATCTTTAGAGATTTACTGGTATTATTGGCACCGATAGATGAGTCAATCGCAATGTCAGCACTGCTGCCGGCATCCAGAAACGCCCATCCACGACCATTCCCAGTCGAATCCTGGCCGCCGCCCGGCACCCAGAGAGACCCATCTTCAAAACTCTGCAGAGAAGTAAAAGTTACCTCGCCACCTGCATCCTGAGTGGTGGTGAAGGTAAAATCAGCACTTTCCGCAGAATTACTTGAACTGTCGGAACTTGTTACCCTGTAGTGATACGTAGTGCCTGGCTGCAACCCGGAAAGCGCAACCTGATGACTCGTAATCAGGGATGTTTGTGATTCTTGCTGACCATAGCCAATAGTTTCACCGTAAACAACCTGGCTGGTTGCCTGTTCGTCAGTCGTCCAGGTAATCGTGGCGGTTGTTATCGTAATATTATTTGCTCCAACATTACTAATAACCGGCGCGGTGGTATCCGGCGCGATGTATTCTTCTGTGGTAAAGGTAAAATCAGCACTTTCCGCAGAATTACTTGAACTGTCAGAACTTGTTACCCTGTAGTGGTACGTAGTGTTTGGCTGCAACCCGGAAAGTGCAACCTGATGGCTGGTCGTCAAGGCTGTTTGCGTTTGCTGCTGGCCATAATCAGCAATTTCACCGTAATCAACACGGCTGGTCGCCGATTCATTCGTTGTCCAGGTAATCGTGACTGAGGTCGTTGTAATATTATTTGCTCCAACATTACTGATAACCGGCGCGGTGGTATCCGGCGCAATGTATTCTTCTGTGGTAAAGGTAAAATCAGCACTTTCCGCAGAATTATTTGAACTGTCGGAACTTGTTACCCTGTAGTGATACGTAGTGCCTGGCTGCAACCCGGAAAGCGCAACCTGATGACTCGTAAT
>JAYEKE010000036.1 GCA_034660915.1 Pseudomonadota bacterium | reverse complement strand
TATTATCCCAAGTCGAAAACGGAGTAAATTGAAGCAGCTCACCAGACACAACTGTATCAATGGTGACCCTGAAGATATTGTTCATATTGACTGGTCAGATGAGGTTGGCATTGATCTACCTTGACACTCATGTAGTCGTATGGCTCTATGCCGGAGAGACTGAACGTCTTTCCGCTACTGGAAAAAAGCTGATTGAGGGCAATGATCTTCTGATCAGCCCGATAGTTTTGCTGGAGCTGCAATATCTGAGGGAAATTAAACGCCTTACCGTAGAGCCGTTTTTACTTTTTGAAAACCTTGCATCAACCATTGGTTTGAGAATCTGTGACACCTCATTTCTGCAAATTATCACCGAAGCCATTAACAAGAACTGGACACGTGATCCTTTTGACCGTATCATCGTTGCTGTGGCTACCGCAAATAACGCGTCTTTGCTAACCAAAGACGCTTCTATTCTGGCAAACTACCCAGATGCAATCTGGTAAAATACCGGAAAAGTCTTGATTAGAAAAAAGTGGAAAGTAGAAAATGTTATAAACAACCAAACGGTATACCGATAAGATTTTCGGCGTAGAGTGTTGGCCTTTCACTGCTATTGATAACTATACCGTAACGACACTTTCTCTCCTCAATAAAACCACGAATACCACGAAGTTCCCTGGCGGAGACTTTTTGACCGAATTTGATCTCAATCGGCAACAGACCAAACTCGCCCTCCAGGACCAGATCAACTTCCGCGCCACCACTGGTTCGATAATGAAAATAGTCATACGTAGCCCCAATCGAGTTAAGTCCGCGACACAGATCTTCGATGACCATTGATTCCCAGGAGTACCCGAATTTCGGATGACTCATGAGATCGTCTAAATTATTCAAGTGCAACATAAAATGAAGTAGTCCGGAATCTCTGATATGCCCTTTAGGGTGTTTGACAATCCGTTTAGCAGCGTTTTTTTCATAAGCCGGAATATGCCTCAGCCAGGGAGAAAGGAGCCAGCTCTAGAATTGCCACCCGACCAGCCAAACTTTCTGAAACTGATTTCAGCAGAGTCAGCGAACTCGATCCGGTGACCACAAAACGCCCGGATTAACTCCTTGCAGCATCAATCGCTACTCGCAAAGCGGGGAAGAGTTCCGGTAAAAGTTGACATTCGTCAATGGCAGTTTGTTGTGGATGTAGACGCAGGAAAAGGTTTCCCATTAAAAAGAGGGAGCTCCACCAGCATAACCGGTGGAGCTCCCGCTGGCTCACAATTATCCACTAAAAGTAACTGAGACCAACTACTTGTCAAGAGGTTTGCCGAAAATCTGCGCGTGCATCTCATCGCCGATCTCCTGCCCATCAGCCACCAGTTGCCGGTATTTAAGAAAATCAATGGTATCCTGACCGGTGATCTTCTTGGTGTTGAAGGCGTTAAAACCCATGTAAGCTTCGTAATTCATGTTCGCCGCCAGCCAATGACGGTTGGGCAACTTCATTTGATCCCAGAAGAATTTCTTCTTCGCCCGGATGCTGTCAATGGATTTCATCAGGCAGTGGGGCATCAGATTGGCAAATTTCCAGACAACATCGTTTACTGCCTGATCAAGCAGGGTAAAATCAATTTTGGCGTTTTTGACGTAATTACGGGCTTCCTTTGCCTCGGCTCCGGTTTTGAATTCACCATAAACGATTTCGCCATCCTCAATCCATTTATCGGTTATAACCTGGGGATTGCGCACCCATTTTTCACCATCACGGATCACCGGCACTGCCTTGGTAATGACGCCCAACTGCTTCATTTTGTAGGCACTCCACATTTCGCAGGAAACACAGTTCCACATGGCATTTTCCATCGACATATACCAGGGCAGGAAATCCGACGAGCCACCATCAGGAGCCGATCCATGTTTAGGCCCGGCCTGACCTAAAATCGCCAGATCCGAGCTGATGGCCAAATCGTTGGCCATACCAATTTCCTGACCACCGGCAACCCGCATGCCGTTTATCCGACAGATGGTCGGTTTTTTACAGTTCATGATAGCATCGACCATACCGATAAACAGATCCATATAATCGCCGTATTCCTGGGGCCGCATGGAATAGTATTCAGCATATTCTTTGGTATTTCCACCGGTACAGAAAGCCTTATCACCCACACCGGTAAAAACAGCGGCAACAATACTGGGATCGGAGGAAGCCTGCTGAAAACCGGCAATCACTCCCTTAACCATCTCTGTGGTATAGGAATTATACTGTTTGGGGTTATTGAGAATAATCCAGCCGGTATACAGGCCATCCACCACCTTACCATCAGGACCCTGCAGCGGTCTTTTTTCAAACATGGTACAGGGAGCTTCAGTGCCAAAATGGGCATCAAGCCACATACCATGGTCTTTTTTACCATTCTCTCTAGGAATCCAATCCAACATAACTTTTACCTCTCATATAACAGGGGTTATTTTTTAATGGCATTTACTTTCACCATTGGTTGTCCAGCTTTTTAAGGAACCTGCGGTCTTTCAATCTCTCTCAGACTCTAATGCGGGCTTGAGGCCCGCAACCAAAAATTTAATTAGTGCGCCCGCAAATAAGTGCTCTTATCAGAGTCTTGCATAAGTTTCTTCATCAGAACCTTTGCCTGACGGCAAAGAACCTGTGAAGCACTTAACATTTTCTTGTTTTTCAAACCAGAAAACAACCTGTAAGGCTCTAAAAATCCGGTTCCAGGATAATCCTTTTTGCCGGCGGCACGGCATGGGCCTCGGCAAAGGCTTCGGCAATGGTACTCATGGGCCTGGTCTGGACGAACTCTTCCATATTGATCCTGCCATTCAAGACCATATCCAGAACGATCGGATAATATTCAGGCAAACAGCCCCAGGTTCCGATAATCTCAGCATCAAAGGCCATCAATCTGCTGATGGAATATTCAACCTTGGCCATGCCAAAACCAACCACAATCAATTTTCCGGTAAAACCAAGCAGGCTTAAGGCGGTTTCCTGGCCAGGCTTTGTCCCTGACACTTCAAATATCTTCCAGCCAAAATTGGGCAGGTCATACTTCTTACAAAAACTCCTGAATTCTTTTGATATCGCCCGGGCATCTTTATCGGTAGCATTGATTACGGCATCAGCCCCAAATTTGAGCGCCCGTTTCAGTCCTTCCTGATTAATGTCTATACCAATAACCGTTCTTGCTCCCAATGCCTTAACAATCTGCCCCACATACTGACCAACACCACCACAAATGCCTATAACTATCACGTTATCTCCCGGCTGCAGATCCGCCCGTTTAGTTGCCTGATAAGGTGTAGTAGCGGCGTCGGCAACCACGGACAGATGAGATAAAGGGATATCTTTTCTATCTTTAATCTCACAGAGATCGATGCTGGGAACCGGTATATGGCTGGAAAAACCACCATAGATCCCAAGACTGTTGCCCGGCATTTTCTGATCAAGACAGCGGTTACCTCGACCGGTTTTACACAATAAACACTTTCTGCAAGGCATCACCGCCGGGATGAGCACCTCTTTCCCGATCCATTTTTCATCTCCGGCAACCACGGTTCCGGAAATTTCATGGCCCAGGGTCAGTGGTGGTTTATTAACATTGGGAACCCCGTCATAAAAAAAGCCCAGGTCCGTATGACATACTCCACAACCTGCAACCTCCACCAGCACCTCATCTTCCTTCAATTCAGGGACGGGTATTTCAGTTTTTACCAGTTTTCCCGGAGTAACTTCACCGGTTTCTCTATCTTTTGACGTTGGCTGAACCATCTGCCAGGTTTGGATCATTTTTGGTACATCAGGCATAAAGACCTCCTTATTATTGTTGGTTTTTGTGGTAGCTTAGATTGTATTTATATTACTATATGATGGGCAACCACAGGGGGTTGCCCCATGATTGGCAACCACAGGGGATTGCCCCTACTTGTTCTGCCATACCGGACTGCGCTTTTCCAGAAATGAACCGAGCCCCTCACGGGCATCAGCATTTTTCATGCAATCGTTGAGATACAAATCTTCAATATCATTCAGTGCGTCGACAAAAGGTCTACCAAGTCCTGCCCGAATAGCCTTCTTGGTAGAACGTAAGGCGGAACCACTCAGGGAAGTAAACCGTGTAACAAAAGAGGCTAGTTCCGCCTCAAGCTGCTCAACCGGCACCACTTTATTCACCAGACCACAGGCCAGAGCTTCCGGCGCCCGCATGGCTTCACCCCCAAGAATTACTTCATAAGCCTTCTTCGGACCGATAATGGCCGGCAAAGCGGCGGCGGCAATGGGCGGAAAAACCGCCAGTTTAATCTCCGGCTGACCAATTTTTATATTTTCCGCCGCCAGCACCATATCGCAGAACAGCACCACTTCACAACCACCACCCAGCACCGCGCCGCGCGCTACTGCCAGAGAAGGAATCTCCAGGCGATCCAGGCGGCGGAAAATACCATGAAAAACCTCGATCATGGTTTCCACCTTGTCATCGGTATGATCAGCCACATCGACACCAACGGAAAAGGCTTTTTCTCCGGCCGCTTGAATAACCAGCAGTTTAAGCTCCGGACCGGCAGCCAATACCTGGTCAAGGGCCTCATTCATCTCCCGCATGGTGGCGATATCCAGCCAGTTCAATGGTGGTCGATTGATAGTCAGATATGCCGCTCCATCTTTCACTTCGTAATTAATAAACTGATAATCTGCCATTTCTTTCTCCCGTCAAGTCAAATCTTAGCGATAATTCCGTATACCTTAACACCTTACACCTTGAACTATTTTTTGTAACTATTCAGCACATCCTTATGAAGTGCACTGCTGTAAGCAAAACCATGACTGTCCCCGAACTTTTACGGTTTAAAAGGGGACTAACCCCCAGGCTTTTGCGGCGCATACCGACATTGTTTCATAATCCGTAAACATCTGGGACAGCCCCCGGTGAAGCTGGGGACAGTCCCGAGTTTACTTAAACCGTATACCCTAAACCGTATACCCTAAACCGTACACCTTAAACCGTATACCCTAAACCGTACACCTTACACCGTTCCCTTAAATATACTGTCCGCCATCCACCTTGATCACCTCACCGGTAATATGTCCGGCGGCGTCAGAGGCCAGGAACGCTACCAGGTTCGACACATCTTCAGGTTTCCCGGCTTTTTTCAATACCCCTTCATTGATGGCAATCTGTTTGATATCATCAGGCATGGCCTCACCCATCTCGGTAAGAATAAAGCCGGGAGCTACCGAATTGCTGGTCACCTGATATTTCCCCAGATCCTTAGCGGCAGCTTTGGTCAAACCGATCACGCCACCCTTGGCGGCGGAATAGTTGGTCTGGCCGAATTTACCCCGTAGGCCGTTGATGGAAGTAATGGTGATAATCCGTCCGTATTTCTGTTCCCGAAAAATGGGGGCGGTTGTCCGAATAAAATTGAAGGTCCCGGTCAAATCCACATCAATTACCTTCTGCCACTGCTCCGGACTCATCTTCCAGATGGTACCATCCCAATTCATACCGGCACTGGTAACTATGATGTGTACCGTTCCCCAGGTTTCCTTGACCTTTGCCACCATTTTTTCGGCATCGGCAAAACTGGAAACATCCGCCTGAAATGCCAGGGCATCGCTGCCGGTGGCTTTAATGGCTGCCACCAATTCTTCAGCTTTTTCAGCGCTCTTATTGTAATTGACCGCTACCTTTGCCCCCTGGCGACCAAGAAGCCTGGCAATATCAGCCCCGATACCCCGGCTGCCGCCGGTAACAATCGCTACTTTTCCCGTCAAATCAATCATGACCTACCCCTCTTTTAACTTTAGCATTTGACCTCGAACCTTTGTGGTGGGACGCGCTAAAGCAATGTTCCCGATCGGCATTCCCCTCTCCTCTATTATCGGACTTTGCTTCGCCCTGCCTCGCATGGGGACAGCACTAAAGTACTGTCCCCGATCACGGTAACCTTGAGCCTTTAGCCTTTAGCCTTTAGCCTTTTTCATGATTCTCTCTTAATGATAACCGCCATGGTCGCCCCACCGCCACCGCAGATTGAAGCCACGCCCATTTCTTTATCCAGACGTTTCAAGGCGTGGTAAAGGGTGACGACAATCCGGGCGCCGCTGCAACCGGTGGGATGCCCCAGGGCGATGGCACCACCGTGAATGTTTAGACAATCCATATCCAGATTCAACATGGCCACGTTGGCAAGCACCTGGGAAGCAAAAGCTTCGTTAATTTCGAACAGATCGATATCTCCAACTTCCATGCCGGCCCTCTTAAGCACCTTAGGAACGGAAATCCCGGGTCCCTCACCCATGAACGTACCGTCAACGGCAGCCTGGGTAAAATCCACCACGGAAAACAGCGGTTTTACTCCTCTTTTCTCCGCTTCTTCCCGGGTCATGGCCACCAGCATCGCCGAACCATCGGTCAAACCACAGGCATTCCCGGCGGTTACTTTTCCATCCTTTTTGAAAGCCGTCCTTAATGTTGCCAGTTTTTCAACTGTAGTCTGGGCTTTAATGGATTCATCGGCAGCGAATTGATACTCAGGTTTTTTGCGGGTTGCCGGGATGGTTATCGGGGTAATTTCTTCAGCAAACCAGCCCTTGTCAACTGCCTGCTGAGCCCGCTGATGGGAATTGAAGGCGTAAAGATCCATATCCTCCCGTTTGATCCCATATTTATCCGCTACGTTCTCCGCCGTCATCCCCATACTAACCTTGGCGATGGGATCAAAGCTGTCGCCCCAACCATCTTCCAGCTTCCGGTCCCCCATTTTAAAACCGCCAAAACGGGCACCCTTCAACAGGTAGGGAATAGTACTCATGGATTCCATCCCGCCACACAAAACGATAGTATCCTGTTCCATCACAATCTGCTGAACGGCCATGGATATCGCCTTCATGCCGGCGGGACAGGCCTTATTGATCGTAACTCCGGGAAGATTCTGAGCACAACCAGCCTTCAGGGCCACCGTTCGCCCAGGATTGACATGGTTTCCGGCCTGGCGGCAATTACCAATGATCGCCTCATCAACTTCATCACCGTTTACATTGGCCCGTTTCAGTGCCTCACGAGCCGGGAATGACCCCAGATCATAGACAATCATATCTTTCAAGGTTCCACCGAAACTACCCATTGGGGTGCGAACAGCGCTGACAAAAACCACATCACTCATTTTACGCATTGAATTTCTCCTGAGACTAAAATTGGTTAAAATCTTATTGGCATTTCCGGCTGAAAATAACCTTCAAACCACTGATATCGCCCGTACTACAATGGGCACACTCCTGTTCCCCATCCGCCCCGGGCACATCATCGGCAACATCCAGCAGGCATACCTCATGCCCCATTTCCTCAAATGATTCCACCCCAAGGTTTAATCGCTCCCCGGCCGCACTGAATCTCCGGCACCAGCCTTCCGCAACCAATTGTTCTCCCCTCGTCATCTTAAAACTCCTAATGCGACGCACTACTGTGATAACAAGTGATATTTTCCAGAAATTGACCGGAACCAAAAGCACATTAACCAGTCATTAAAGAACATAAGAACCTGAAGAGGGAGGAGACAACTAAACTGATAGCTTGAAAAAGCAATAAACATGCCATTTGGCCACCCCGGATATCCTGAAAAATAGGTAGAAAAATAGGGGACAGACCACGGTTTTTGCATGGTTTACTTAACCTATATCAACATTTTTAATGTAAAAACCGTGGTCTGTCCCCTATTTTTATATTTTTCTATTTTTCGTAACGATCAATTTTCACCATCCGAGGTGAAATTCTGCTAAAGAAATTTCCCGAATTTAAAATTATTTATAGCTCCTGAATACGGTCAAATAATCCACCGAAGTCTCCGGTACTCATGATGGCAACCAATCGCAGTTCCTTTGACCGACTGGTAATCCGGGCAAAAATATCTTCCACATCCACAGCCGCCACAGCGGGAATTCCCCTGACGGATATGTCCGCGGCCAGCCGGGCTGTATCCAGCCGCTGATCCTCCCCGAGGGTCTCGCCACGGTAAACCGGAGCAATAATAACTTCATCAGCCGCCCTAAAGGCAGCAGCTAATTCATCCTGAAATAAAGCCTGACGGCTGGTTGCCGTACGCGGTTCAAAAACCGCAAGCAATTTCCGCTTGGGATAATGTTCCGCCAAAGCCTGCAGGGTTTTATCAATAGCCGTGGGATGATGGGCAAAATCACTGATGTAAATGGTCTTGGCACTGCGGGAAATAATTTCCTGACGCCGCTTTATTCCGGAGAATGTGGTTAAAGCTTTTTCAATCATCTCCCGAGCAACTCCCAGTTGTCGGGCCAGGAGATAGACGGCCAGCACATTTTCAGCGTTATGTCGACCGATGGTTGCCGTTGATAAGGTGAAAGACCGGTTATCATCCTCCCGAACAGTCAACCGGGAACCGGTTTCACCAGGCTCAAATCCAACCAGTTGATAATCAGCGGACGCTACGGTACCATAGGTAACCACCGGGCAGGGACTGTCTTGAAGCAATCTGGAAAGACGCCGGCTGTCGGCAGCGGCGATGATGATCCCATCCCTTGGCATCCCGGAAATTAATTGCTGAAATTCCGCCTCAATTTCCTTAATATCATGAAAGATATCAGCATGATCCATTTCCAGGCCGGTAAGCAGCAAATGACTTGGATGATAATGATGAAATTTCGCCCGGCGATCAAAAAATGCCGCGTTATATTCATCCCCTTCCAGGACAAACAAAGACTCTGAACCCAGCTGAAAGTTGGCGGAAAAATCATTGACCAGACCACCAATCAGAAAAGAAGGCTCCAGACCGGCTGCCTGCAAAACCCAGGCAGCCAGTGCCGAAGTGGTGGTTTTCCCATGAGTTCCGGCAACCACCACCCGGACAGACGCTTCCCGCAGAAATTCAGACCATAAAATTTCCGGCAGGGATCGGCAGTTCAAGCCTAAAGATAATGCCTTTTGTACTTCAGGATTTTCCCGGGCAGCGACGTTCCCGACCACCACCAGCTGCAAGTCAGATGTAATCCGTTCAGCCTCGTATCCAGCCATTATACCGATATGATGCTGCGCCAGAACCCCATTCATGGGCGGATAATTTCCCCTATCCGACCCACTTACCAGCCAACCCAGCTGCTGCAGCATGCAGGCCAGCGCGGCCATGGCTGTCCCGCAGATGCCGATCAGGTGAACCCTGCCCGGCGTTGTATTGTTTGATGTCATCCTGATATTTTCCATCGTACATCAAAAGGGTCACACCTGTTTAAGATGTGACCCTGGTTTTCTCCCCTATTCTTTCCCGGCTCCAATGACGATCTTATGAACCTGTTTTATCGGCAGCCGGTGGGGGAGAAGTCAGCGCCAGGGTTAACATGAAAGCTGCCTGCAGAGCCTCGGTTGGGCAGAGGGGAAAACATTCTTTACAGTCCCAGCACTCCTTAGCTGCTATTTCAGGGATGAAACAGATCTCCTTTTTGCCTCCCCTGTTAATAAAACCGACAGCATGTTTTTTCTTGACCTCAGCACAGTACCTGACACAAAGACCGCAATGGATGCAGAATGAGGCCTCTTTTTCATAACGGTCCCGGTCAGCCCCATATTCCCGGGCCAGATCCTGCAAAACAAAAGAGTCCGGGGCATGAGCCAGCAACAGTTCGAGAATCGTTTTCCTGATTCTCTCCACCTTCACCGTCCTGGTTCTTACCACCAGGCCATCTTCCACCGGGTAGACACAGGAAACAACCAGACTGGTTCGGCCGCGAACCTCCACTTCCACGGTACAGAGCCGACAGCCACCGAAAGGCTCCAGTTTTTCATGGTGGCAAAGTGTCGGAATCGAGATCCCCACGCTTTGGGCTGCCTCAAGAATGGTCATCCCTGTCGTTGTTTTAACTTCTTTTCCGTCAATTTCTAAAAGTATTTCACTCATCTTTTTTACTCTTTTTGGTTACTGTTCTCTTTTCTTCAGGAACAGGAGGCGGCACGGTGACACCGGAAATTTTGGTCACTGCGCCAAACTTTGAGGGGCAGACTTCGAAACAAGTTCCGCACTTGGTACATTTCTCCTGGTCGATGATATGAATCAGCTTTTTGCCGCCGATAATCGCCTCAGCCGGACAATTTTTAAGACAGCGTCCACAACCCTGGCACTTTTCCGGGTCGATATAATAGGCAATCAGCTCTTTGCAGGAGAGGGCCGGGCAGCGTTTCTCCTTGATATGAGCTTCATACTCATCCCGGAAATAGCGCAGGGTGCTCAAAAACGGGTTGGGGGCACTTTGACCCAGGGCACAGAGGGCAGCCTCCTTGGCAGTTTCAGAAAGCTCCTCCAGCAGTTCGATATCGCCCTCTTTCCCCCTACCTTCCGTAATGTTGGTAAGAATCTTGAGCATCTGCCGCAGGCCTTCGCGACAGGGAACACATTTGCCGCATGATTCATCGGCGAGAAAGGCCATGAAATACCTGGCAACGTCAACCATGCAGGTATCTTCATCCAAGACAATCATCCCGCCTGACCCCATCATGGAACCGGCCTTGGAGAGCTCATCAAAACCAACTTCCAGATCCAGCAACTCTTCGGGGATGCAACCACCGGAAGGCCCCCCGGTCTGTACGGCCTTGAACTTCTTACCACCGGGGATACCACCGCCGATCTTGAAAATAATATCCCTCAAAGTCATGCCCATGGGCACTTCCACCAGGCCGGTATTGACAATCTTGCCCACCAGGGAGAAAATCTTCGTCCCCTTGCTCCCCTCGGTGCCGAATTGGGTAAACCAGTCCGCTCCCTTACTGATAATCAGGGGAACATTAGCCCAGGTTTCAACATTGTTGAGCACACTGGGACGATTCCAGAGCCCTCTGATATTGGAACGAATATATTTAGGACGAGGTTCACCCACCCGTCCTTCCAATGCCGTCATCAGGGCGGTCGATTCACCACAGACAAAGGCCCCTGCTCCCTGGTGCACGATAACCTTGAAATTAAAACCCGAACCAAGGATATTTTCGCCAAGGAAACCCAGCTCCTCGGCCTGTTTGATGGCCAGCATCACATTTTCTACTGCCAGAGGATACTCTTGACGTACATAGATATACCCTTCACAGGCCCCGACGGCATAAGCGCCAATGGTCAATCCCTCAAGAATCGCATGAGGATTACCTTCGAGCAGGCTCCGGTCCATGTAGGCTCCGGGATCGCCTTCGTCAGCATTGACAATAACATATTTTATATCTCCGGGGGCGTTCCGGGAACCTTCCCACTTGATGCCGGCCGGGAAGCCGCCACCACCCCGACCCCTGAGATTGGAGTTTTTGACCTCTTCCAGGACCTCTTCAGCCGACATCCCGGTAAGCGCCTTGGCCAGGGCACCATAACCACCAATCGCCAGGTAGTCTTCGATACTCTTGGGATCAATGCTGCCATTGGAGCCAAAAACCAGCCGTTCCTGGTTTTTATAGAAAGGAATTTCATCTTCATGGACTATCTTTTCACCGCTGTCAGGATCATTGTAGAGCAGGCGGTCAACAATCTTTTTCTCCCTTACGGTTTCAGAAACAATTTCAGCCACATCACCTGGCTCAATCTGAAAATAGCAGATTCCCTCAGGGTTTTTGACGATAATCGGCCCCCGCTCGCAAAAACCATGACAGCCGGTTTTCCTGATCTCAACCTGACCCTGCAAACCCTGTTTTTCGATCTCCGCTTCGATCGCTTCAGCCACCCCGGCACTGCCGGAAGCCAGACAGGCGGAACCGGTACAAAGCGTAATACAAGGTTTATCGGGGTCTCTTTTTGACAGGATGCCCTGCCTGAATTCTTCCAATTCAGCGGGCGAATGTAATCGCGACATAACCTTATCCTAACGCGGGCGTTGCCCGCAAGTAAGTGCTCTTTTCAGAGCCTTGCATAAGTTTCTTCATCAGAACCTTTGCCTAACGGCAAAGAACCCGTGAAGCACTTAACATTTTCTTGTTTTTCAAACAAAAAAATAACCTGCAAGGCACTAATTGTAATTTTTTAATACGTCTGCGGTTTCGGCCGGCGTCATTTTACCATGCGTCTTTCCGTCAATTTCCATCACTGGTCCCAAAGCGCAGCAGCCGAGACAGTTAACCGTTTCCAGGCTGAAATTTAAATCCAGATCCGTCTCACCGGGTTCAATGCCGATCATATCCTCTACCATATCAAGAACACGCTGCGCCCCACGCACATGACAGGCAGTTCCCATACAAATATGAATTTCATGCCTTCCTTTAGGAACTAAACTGAAGGCTTTATAAAAAGTAGCAATATGCTGTATCTGGGTCATGGGAACCTGCAACTTCTGGCTTACCCTCTTTAATGCATCCATGGGGAGCCAATGATGTTCACTCTGAATTTCCAGCAACACCTGGATCAGTGAACTGGGTTCGCCATCATGCTTAGCAACAATCTGATCAATTCTTTCGTTATCCATAACTGCTGTCATAATCTTTTTCTTCCTATAATCCGTTGCCCTGGTATTACCTGAATTAAGCGATTAGCTTTTAGCAGTTAGCTATTAGCTCAATAATTACAAGATGTTTAATATCACCCACCTTCACCCGTTGGGTGTTGTTACTAATCAACGTAAAGCCCTGATTTTTAAAAGCTAATTGCTAATGGCTAACCGCTAATAGCTCAGCTTAGGTATACTAAGCTGGGAGATAACATTTCCCGCTTTCGTCGTACTTAATCAAGCCCTGTTTCGAGGAGTCACTGATATGTTTTGCCACTTCAGACGACTCGAGGTCCAGGATTTTGGAGATTTCACCAGTTGAAAGGGGGCTCTCATTAAGAAGCAACATCATTTCACTGATTGACAATTTTTCGTTAATCAGCTCATCAATCAGGCGGGTGGTATCGTCACTGGCGAAAAATTTGTCATATTCCGCTGCCGATTTTACCGGCACTCTCAGTCTTTCCCTCTCCACCAGTTTAATGTAGGGAACCAATTTTCTTACGGCTTCAAGTTTCAACTTCAAGGCTTCCGTATCCAGACCCTCAGCTTTACCAAGCGGGCCCAACTCCTTCACCTTTCTGGTAAAATCATCAGCAGTTTCAGCCAAAACAGCGCCATCACTGCTGGACATAAACTGGATTCTCAGCCTTTCCGGATTCAGGCCGATATGTTCCATGATCTTCTTGCAGATACGCACCGTACTCAAGGCATCAAAATTTCCGTGGGTCGTATAATTGCATTCACCCAGCTGGCAACCACCAACCAGCACCCCGTCTTCTCCATTCAGGAAAGCTTTGAGGATAAATTCCAGGTCAACCCTACCGGAACACATTACCCGAACAAATCTGATCTCACTTGCATATTGTAGTCTGGAAACTCCAGCCAGGTCAGCAGCCCCATATGCTCACCATTGGCACAGGAAACCGATTATATTTGGCTTGAATTCAAGGTTTGTATTCATTCGTTATCTCCCACGCTTAAACTGCTGCATCAATTTGTTGGATAATTTCTTCTTTCGTAACCGCCGCATCAATCTGGCTGATAAGCTCTTCATTGGTAAAGTGCTTTAAGACAATGGCATTTGTCGGGCACTTGGCATTGCAGAGACCATCACCTTTACAGAGAACCGGATTAACCCGGGCCTTCCTGCCTTTTGCCGTCGCCACAAATTCTATCGCTTCATAGGTACAGGCGGTAATACAGGCTCCACACGATATACAGTCGTCCTCTTTCACCTCGCAAACCGAACCTGAGGCGGTGACGGTTTCGTGTGAAAGCAAAGTTAAAACCCGACCGGCGGCACCATAAGCCTGGTTGATGGTTTCCTGTATATGTTTGGGGTAATGGGCCATTCCACAAAGATACACTCCATCGGCAGCAAATTCCACCGGTTTTAATTTGACATGGGCTTCTTTGAAAAAGCCATCCGGGCTCAAAGTTACCTTGAATAATCCGGCGATATCATTGGTGGTGGGGGAGGGAACAACCGCGGCGGCGAGAGAGACAATATCAACATCCAACTCAAGCCGCTTACCTAAAACAGGATCCGGAACACTCACTCTTAAAACTGATTTGCCACCCGCCTGTACCGCTTCAACGACAGGTTTATCTTCCGGCTCATAACGGATGAACTTTATATCTTTCTCGGCGGCTTCCCGGTAATAATCCTCTTTTAAACCATAGGTCCGCATATCCCGGAAAAGGATAGAGATGGACATATCTGGATTTATTTTTTTCAGTTTCAAGGCATTCTTGATGGCATGGCTGCAACAGACCCGGCTGCAGTAATTTCTGTCTTCATTCCGGCAGCCGACACATTGAATCATGACCAGGCTCTCGGCATTAACGATCCGCTCTTCCCCTTTGGCGATCTGTTCTCCCAGTTCAAGATGGGTGAGTACCTGATCATTTTCTCCATACAGGTATTCATCCGGTTGATAGACATCAGCTCCGGTAGCAATGACCGTTGCCCCGTGTTTTATTTCTTTAACCCAACCTTCAGTCTTTACGGTAGTGATAAAGTTCCCCACATAACCGGAAACATTGGTGATTTTCGCTTCATGGGATACATGGATCAAGGGGTTTTTATAAACCTCCCGGATCAGATCATAAAGATATGTCTGGACATCCATGCCTTCCAGGGTAGTAGGAATCCGGCGCGCCATGCCGCCTAAATCTTTATCCCTTTCCAGCAGCTGGACCTCATGGCCCTGATTGGCGATGGAGAGCGCACAGGTCATGCCGGCGATGCCGCCGCCGACCACCAGGGCCGTCTTGTCTACATCCAGGTCAAACTCCTGCAGCGGTTCCAGGTGGCTGGTCCGGGCTACTGACATCCGGATAATATCCTTAGCCTTCTGAGTGGCCTCATCTTTCTGTTTGGCATGAACCCAGGAGCAGTGTTCCCTGATATTGGCCATCTCACAGTAGTATTGATTAAGTCCCGCTTCCCGCAGGGTGTCCCGAAACAATGGTTCCAGGGTCCTGGGGGAGCAAGCGGCTATAACCACCCGGTTAAGCCCTTTTTCCCTGGCCACGTCGGTTATTTCCTGGGCTGAATTAGTCGCACAGGAAAAGAGCTGTTCCTGAGCGTAGACAACATTGGGCATACTCAAGGCATATTCAACTGCCGAAGGGACATTAACAACACTTGAGATATTAGCTCCACAATGGCAGACAAAGACGCCTATCTTAGGTTCCTCCCCGGAGACATCCCTTTCCGGGGGATAAATCCTTTCCCGGGCCAGTTTACCGCGCCGGTAGTCTAAAAGTTCACCACATTGGGTGCTGGCACCGCTGGCGCTAAAAACCGACTCGGGGATATCCGTCGGCCCTTGAAAGGCGCCGCTGACAAAAATCCCGGGGCGATTGGTTATTAAAGGATTAGCATGAATTTCCCGGTTGAACCCGTGCGCATTGAGCTCAATGCCGAACTTGTCCGCCAGTTCCTGAAACTCAGCCGGTGGATTCAAACCAACGGAAAGAACGACCAGGTCAAACTCTTCCTCTTTAACCCCATCATCAAAAGTGGAATACCTGATAACGACATTCTTGTTTTCGGGGTTTTCTCGCTCAATCGAGACATAACTTCTGATAAAATGAACCCCGGGAAGTTGTTCCGCTCGTTGGAAATAGCGCTCAAAATCCTTACCGAAGGAACGAATATCGTTATGGAATATGGTGCACTCGGTATCGGCATAGTGATCTTTGGTCAGGATTACCTGCTTCTGGGTATAGGTACAACACACCCCTGAGCAATAGCTGTTCTCACCCTCGGTAACCCGACGTGAGCCTACACATTGAATCCAGGCAATTTTTTCTGGATGCTTTTTATCGGAAGCCCGCAGGACCTGACCCTCGTAAGGACCAGTAGAGGACAGCAGCCGTTCATAATCCATACTGGTGACCACGTTCTGCAGCTTTCCGTAGCCATATTCGCCGTTGATACTGGGATCAAAGGGCTCGATGCCGCAGGAAAGTATTATCGCCCCGACATTGATGTCAACCTTCTCAGTCCTCTGATTAAAATCTATGGCGTCAGCCTGGCATACGCCTCGGCAGATATCACATTTTCCCTCTTGCAGGTAAAGACAACTTTCCTGATCAATATAGGCAACTAGGGGGATTGCCTGGGAGAAGTATACGTGGACAGCTTTATTCTCCGATATATCCTGATTAAAAGGATCAGGATATTCCACCGGACAGTACTTGACACAGGTTCCGCAACCGGTGCATTTATCCTCGATGATGTATCGGGGCTTCTTTTTCAGGGTTACGGTAAAGTCCCCTTCCTGCCCCTCCACAGCGCCAACTTCAGTAAAAGTCAGAACCTCAATATTCGGATGCCGGCCGACCTCGACCAGTTTAGGTGAGAGTATTCACATCGAGCAGTCATTGGTGGGAAAGGTCTTATCCAGTTGAGCCATATGACCACCGATACTCGGCCCTTTCTCAACCAGGTAGACCTTAAAACCGGCCGTAGCAAGATCAAGTGAAGCTTGAATCCCGCTGACCCCCCCACCAACAACCATCACGTCACCAAAACTACCTTGTTCGGGACTTTGGGAAGATTGTTGAATTATTTCAGTTGGCAATACTTCATTTCCCACGTTCTATCTCCTCATCATCATAATAATTGGATCGGAATTGGATTTAACCAGCAACGAGCAGCGCAAAATTTGCTTCGCCCTTTTCGAAGGGGACAGAGCTAAAGATCTGTCCCCAGCCTGTGGTTCACTAAAGTACCTCATTGATAATTTCGGTAATATCCTTAATTTCCAGCGCATCACCAGGTTCCAGGCTTAAACTGCTCTCCTCAAAGTTGGTGATGCAATAGGGACAGGATGTCGCCAGAACCCGGGCTCCTGTTTCCTGGGCTTGATCAACCCTCAAATCAGAAAACCTTTCACTCTTGGCTGTTTCCATCCATATGCGGCCACCACCACCGCCGCAACAAAAACTGTTCTGGCGCGAATCGGCCATCTCAACCAGCTCGAGACCGGGAATTTTTTTTAAAACCTCCCGGGGTTCATCATAAATATCGTTATGTCTCCCCAGGTAACAGGGATCATGGTAGGTGACTTTCTTTTTATACTCCCCGGTAAACTCAAGCCTGCCTGCAGCAATAAGTTCGGCTAAATATTGATTGATATGAACCACTTCGAAGTGCACCATAAATTCAGGATACTCATTTTTAAGCGTATGGTAGCAGTGGGGCGAAGATACGACTATTTTCTTCACCCCGTTATCGATAAAAGTTTTGATGTTTTCCGTTGCCAGACGTCTGAATACATCCTCATCACCGGTTTTGCGAATACTTTCCCCACAACAGCTTTCTTTGGATCCCAGGATGCCAAAATCGACCCCGGCTTTATGAAGAACATTAGCGGTGGCGACGGCTACTTTTTTCAATCTCGCGTCATAGCTTAAATAGCAGCCGACAAAATATAAAATTTCCATTCCCTCGGTAAATGACTTCACGGAATGATCTTTGGCCCAGTCAGCTCGTTTATTTCGATCTTCATTCAAGGGGTTACCATCACCGACGAGACTGCCGCTTATGGTCCGGACAGGTTTGACCGAAGTGGGAAAAACCTGGTAGGTGGTAGCAATCCGGCGCAGGGAAACCCCGAGTTCTATCTGGTTCACCTGCCTGGGGCATTGCTGAACACATCTCCCACAGGTGGTACAACGCCAGATGCTTTCACCTTCAATATCAGTCAGGCCAAAGGCGGCCTCGCGGATTATCTTACGCATACTGAAGGTTATGACCTTGTTCCAGGGGCAGACGGCATCACATTTCCCGCACTGATAGCAGAGTTTAAAGGTTTCTCCGCCAGCCTCTTTTATCTCATCAACAATTTCTATGAAGGGGGCTACAGTTTCCACTGTCTTTATCAATCCTTTTCTCAACTTTCTGATTTGGTCTAATCTAATCTGAGCTATTAGCTGTTAGCTCTCAGCATTTAGCTATATAAAATCAAGTCATTAGCTAAATAACTTAAAACACCAAACGGGTTAAAACTGTAAACAACAAAACATCTTGAATTCATTGAGCTAACAGCTAATGGCTAATTGCTTAATTTAGTCTAACTCTCCAACCCTCAGCCCTTCTGTGACATCCGGGCCAAAGTATCTCTCAGCTCCTGCAATCCAAATTTGCTGGCTAATGATTCCAGGCCGATTTCCAAATCCTCCGGCGTCTCCTCTACTTCAATTTCCTCTTCCCGCTCTTCGTAAATCAGGGCCTCAGCCAAGCACCATTGAACACATAAGGGGCCCCCTTCTTCACCTTCACACATATCGCATTTGAGTGGCAGACCGGAATCAGGTTCTTTGAACTCATCCCTGGAGGGACAGGAAGCCCGACAGAACGCGCATTCATCGTATTCTTTGCCGTCAATTATGTATTTGTCCCGGCCGGCACATTCGGCAACCGTATACTCCCCCGCATATACAGGAATATAGATGTCTCTCAGAGGATCGCGAATCACCCGAATCCGGGATCTGGCCGGGTTATTGCTGCTGTATTTAGGCTCGGCATGAAAGGCGGAGCAGATCACCTCACAGGCCCGACAACCATTACATTTATCAACATCAATTCTTATGGTTTTCACTATTTTTGTTTTCTTCTCACCGGTCACGGTCATCACCTCTCCTACACTCTATTTCTAGTCTTTATCCGCTGCAGCAGCCGGGGCATCTTCACTGTCGTTTAAGATTCCTCTGGCGACAAAGTCCTCACTGACGTAATCCAAACCCAGCTCATGCAAAGATTCTTTAGTGGGAATCCCATCGTTGTTCCAGCCCTTATATTTGTAGTATGCGTCCAAGAGATCCTTTTCAAGTTCGGGGAACCTTTTTTTCCAATGGTCCTCCGGTGGTTTCTCATCTTTTCTCCGCATGCCTCTGCTGATATTGATGGCTCTGACTAAAGTCCGGTATCTCTTGGTGGCTTTGGTCAGTTTCTCTTCATCCATCTCGATTCCGGCCCCGGCTGCAATGAATTTCGGGTAATTATGAATATGATACGGAGGTTTCAGATGAAATGCTGACAACCCCGCACACATTCCAAGAGCGTCATCAATGTAATGCATCCGTTCCTGCCAGTCAACAATATCACAAGCCATTTCAATAGTTGGATAATATGGATTTGAGTTTTCTCCTTTTATTTCCCAGTCGAGAAAATAT
>JAYEKE010000035.1 GCA_034660915.1 Pseudomonadota bacterium | reverse complement strand
TCACCGCGCCCGCGCCCTGCGGCACGCTGCACCGTTCCCGCCGGGGTATTTACCGGCTGCACCGCTCGTTCCGCCGCCCGGTCGGCAGTCTCGGCCCGGAACTGGAAAAGATTCATCCCTCGGTTTACGAGCGGGTGGAGCGCTGCGGACTGGGGTATGAGGTGCGGGGGAGGATGTATGAGAGGTAAAAAAGTTATTTTTCAAGACCTGACCCCTTTGCTGACCCTTGTTAATGATTTTTGCTTGATAAACCCGTAAAGCTCAGGCCCCGGCGCCGGGGAAACGCCGCCCCGAAAACCTCAATAAATCTGTCACCTTTTACAAAAGCGCGCTTCCAGTTATTGATCATGGCGGGGAACACTCCGAAACGTTTGGCCGGTTCGGCAACCGTTTCTTCATTCTTGATTGCTGTCAGAATCACCTTGGGCCTTGAATTCAGGACTATACTGCTTTCTCTTGCTGTTCATGATTTACTCCTTGCATTGCGGGTGATTCAGAGCTTAACCCATTGTCCAACTTTTGGGGACCACCGTAGTTTTGAATATGTGCCTCCCCGTCTGTGTCTGTCAGTGTGTGTCAGTGGCCAATTGAAACAAAAACCTTCTCTTTATAGTTTATTTTCTGAATCTCAAAAGCATTTTATCAATACGCTTGAACCAAATACCATTCTTTTATCAAGATTTCCTGTTTATTGTCGATAACCAATGATAGAAAATACCTTGTTTTTCATGCTTTGGTCCGATTGTCTTTTCAGCCCGGGAGTGCTATGATTTTCTTATTCCTTCATCATTCACTTTCCCTTCTACGGGCCTTCAACATTTTTGCGGGTGATACCAGATGAAAAAAGCTTTGATTACCGGGGTTACCGGCCAGGATGGCGCCTACCTGGCTGAATTTCTTCTGGACAAAGGATACGAAGTCCACGGCATCAAACGCCGGGCCTCATCATTCAATACCGCCCGGGTGGATCACCTCTACCAGGATCTCCACGAAGATCATGTCCGTTTCTTCATGCACTACGGTGACCTCACTGATGCCACCAACCTGATCCGCATCATTCAGGATGTCCAGCCGGATGAAATCTACAACCTGGCCGCCCAGAGCCACGTCCAGGTTTCCTTTGAAACCCCGGAATATACCGCCAACAGTGACGCCCTTGGCACCCTGCGCCTCCTGGAGGCCATCCGCATCCTCGGCCTGGAGCAAAAAACCCGCTTTTACCAGGCCTCCACCAGCGAAATGTTCGGCAAGGTTCAGGAAATTCCCCAGAAGGAAACCACCCCTTTCTATCCCCGCAGCCCTTACGGAGCTGCCAAGGTCTATGCCTACTGGATCACGGTCAACTATCGGGAAGCTTATAAAATCTTTGCCTGCAACGGCATCCTCTTCAACCATGAATCACCCACCAGGGGCGAAACCTTTGTCACCCGTAAGATCACCCGGGCCGTGGCCCGCATCAATCTCGGTCTGCAGGATAAACTATTTCTCGGCAACCTGGATGCCAAGCGGGACTGGGGCCACGCTAAAGATTTTGTCCGGGCCATGTGGCTGATGCTACAACAGGATGAACCGGATGATTTTGTGGTTGCCACCGGTGAATCACATTCCGTGCGTGAGTTTGTGGAAAAGGCTTTCCGTGAGGCGGATATTGAAATCATCTGGGAAGGTTCGGGTCTGGCGGAAAAAGGTAAAAATAAGGCTACCAACAAAATCCTGGTGGAAATAGACCCCCGTTATTTCCGTCCCACCGAAGTTGAATTTCTTCTGGGCGATCCCACAAAAGCCAAAACTAAACTCGGCTGGCAGCCGGAGATTTCATTTGCCGAACTGGTCAAGGTTATGGTGACAGAAGATCTCCTGGAAGCGCAGAAAGACCAGCTGTGTAAAAACGAAGGATTTAAAACCTATAACAATTTAGAGTAAGCAATTATGGAAAAAAATGCTAAAATCTATGTTGCCGGCCATCGTGGTCTGGTGGGTTCGGCCATCGTGCGCCGACTGCAAAAAGACGGCTACGAAAACATCATCGTCCGGACCAGCGCCGAGCTGGATCTCACCAATCAGCAGGCAACCGCCGCTTTTTTTGCCGCGGAAAAACCGGACTACGTTTTCCTGGCCGCGGCCAAAGTCGGCGGCATCCACGCCAATAACACAAAACCTGCAGATTTTATCTACGATAATCTCGCAATTCAAAATAATGTCCTTCACGCCGCCGCAGAGCACCAGGTCGAAAAACTTCTCTTTCTCGGGAGTTCCTGTATCTACCCCCGCTTAGCCCCACAACCGATGCGTGAAGAGTATCTTCTCTCCGGCCCCTTAGAGCCAACCAACTCAGCCTACGCCGTGGCCAAGATCGCCGGTATCGAGATGTGTTACGCCTTTAACCGCCAGTATAAAACCAATTTCATCCCGGTAATGCCAACCAACCTCTATGGCCCTTTGGATAACTACGATCTCTTAAGCTCTCACGTAATGCCGGCCATGATCCGTAAATTTCACCTCGCCAAACTCGCCGCCGCCGGGGATAATCAAACACTAGCCGCCGATACCGAAAAATATGGCAAAATCCCCAACGACTTTTACGAAAACCTGATGCGGATTGCCGCCCTTAATAATCACACCTTAAACGGTGCTGGAATAGCCGACAAGCCACTACCAACCCCAAATATAGCCTCAGATACAGTCAATCTCTGGGGCACCGGCACCCCAAAAAGAGAATTTCTCTATGTCGATGACTTGGCCGATGCCCTGATCTTTATAATGTTCAACTCACAATCAACCGAACTCCTGAACATCGGCACCGGCATCGATCAAACCATCAGCGAACTTGCCGAAACCGTCCGCCGCGTCGTCGGTTATCCCGGCACCATCAATTTCGATCCGACCAAACCCGACGGCATGCCGCGAAAACTTCTAGATGTCTCAAAACTTACAGCCCTGGGCTGGAAACCAAAATTCACCCTCGAAGAGGGCATAAAACAAGCCTATAAAAGTTATAGAAAGATGCTTTAGTCTGTGTATGTCTGGTGCGCCAGGCTAAGCCTGGCCAATCTTGTGCCTTGTAAAGTAGGCACTATGTTAATTGCTTGTTCAACATATAGCAGAGCGGGCGGAGCCCGGAGTAATCTTGGTTTCCGAAGCCCCGCCGAGCGAACCCGCGAGCCGTAATGTAAATGAACTCGATTCGGCCTCGTTACACATTTGGAGAGTGGCCAGCCTGCCGGATGAAGGTGAAGCCCGTTGTCAATGGTGAAGCAACAAGTAAATGCAGCCATTGGGCCTCTCGGGGTGATTGGAGACAGCGCGTGGGGAAAGATTGGTCGAGGAACCTGGGAGACCCGGCTTGGCGGCTCTTGAGAGCCAACACGGAATGGGAATACATAACCATTCTGTGGTCATGTCGGGAGTCGGAGGGGCCCATAGTAGCTGAGAAATCTTGGAAACAAGATGGAGCCAAGGGGCCCTACTGAAGGAATGTTTTTGTAAGAGAAGAGGAATACCGATTGGCAAAGCCTACTACGGAAATAGCGACAATTATGTCGCCAGCCCTTTCTTCTTTGAGACAGAAACTGGGCCAAAAGGCCAAGCAGGAACCGAAGTTTCGCTTCTATTCTTTGTACGACAAGATTAGTCGCAAAGATACACTGGAGGCGGCTTGGGGCCGGGCGCGCAGGAATAATGGTGCCCCGGGAATGGATGGTGTATCCTTTGAGATGGTAGAGGCGGCAGAGGGCGGGGTTCAAGGTTTCTTGCAGGAAATTAAGCAGTCCTTGGATTCTCGAACTTATAAACCGACACCAGTACGTCGTAAACTGATACCGAAAGCTAATGGCAAGATGCGCCCACTGGGTATTCCCACAATCAGGGATCGAGTGGTGCAAATGGCGGCTCTGTTGATTCTGGAGCCAATCTTTGAAGAAGATTTTGAAGATTGTTCCTATGGGTTTAGGCCCGGCCGCTCTGCTCATCAGGCTCTGTCTGAGATTAGGGGCCATCTGCAAGCTGGTTTCTGTGCGGTGTATGACGCTGATCTTAAGGGGTATTTCGACTCGATTCCGCATGACAAGCTGATGGCTTGTGTGCGAATGCGAGTCAGTGACAGGCATGTTCTGAAATTGATTCGTATGTGGCTTGAAGTTCCAGTTGTCGATCCCGATAAAGGGAAAAGTGGAGGCGTAAGTAAGCGCCCTACGCAAGGTACGCCGCAAGGTGGAGTTATCTCTCCCTTGTTGGCAAACATCTACCTGCATTGGTTTGATAAGGTGTTCCACCGCCCCCAGGGACCGGGCCAGTGGGCTAATGCCAAGCTGGTTCGTTACGCCGATGACTATGTTGTCATGGCGCGTTATATTGACGAACGGATTACAGGCTGGATTGAGGCGAAAATCGAAGGTTGGCTGGGTTTGGAGATCAACCGGGAAAAGACTCGATCTGTAAATCTTAAGGAAGAGGGCGCAAGCCTTGATTTTCTGGGTTATACATTTCGTTATGATCGTGATCTTTATGGTGGCGATAACCGGTATCTGAACATGTTTCCCTCTAAGAAGGCACTGTCCCGAGAGAGGGAAAAGCTGCGCGAGATGACGAGTCCGAAAATGTGTTTTAAGCCAATTCCGAAGCTTGTTGGAGAAATCAACAAGCACTTGACTGGCTGGAGCAACTATTTCGGACAGGGATACCCCCGCAAGGCATTCCGTGATACGAATCAATATGTCCGGGAGCGTTTGTATAGACATCTCAGAAGACGCAGTCAGCGGCCTTGGCATCCTCCCAAGGGAGTAACCAGCTATAGTTATTTCAAACGATTGGGTTTGATTTATCTGTAGCATAACTTTGGTAAATGTGCATGCCTGAGGCAAGAGCCTTCAGGAAAGCCGGATGCGGGAAATCCGCATGTCCGGTTTGAGGAGGGGGAGGGGACTTCCCTCCCTACTCTACTGTGTGTCCGTGGCCATAAAAAAAATTAACCGCCAAACCCCAGAAGGAAAACCCATGACCACTCCCACAGTTGCCACCAGCCCCACCGGCGAAGAATTCTCTTTCCCCACCGAAGCCGACTACCAGGCCGAAAACAACAGCCTTTCCGCCTTTGTCTGTGTCTGTCGGTGTGTGTCTGTGGCCAATCCCAGTTGTTTCGTATAAGGTATGGCTTGGAGCTAAAAAATATGTTATGCTATCTTGACAATTGTTGTCTCAATAGGTCTTTTGATGTGCGGGAGAGCTGAAATGCAAAGTATCCACAAAGTTGTCAAAGT
>JAYEKE010000034.1 GCA_034660915.1 Pseudomonadota bacterium | reverse complement strand
CCTTTATTGATGTTCCATCAGTTCTCGTCGTTATTGGCGGCTCGGTTGCCGCCATGCTGATTGCCTTCCCTCTTGATCGGGTCATCGGCTCAATCAAAATCGCCCTGAAAGCATTTTTCAGCCCGAAAACAAGTCCGGAAGAAATCATTGAGAAAGTTGTCGACCTGGCGGTAAAAGCGCGGAAGGAAAGTATAATCGCGCTGGAAAAAGAAGAAATTGATGATCCTTTCCTGGCCAAAGGTATCCGTCTGGTTGTCGATGGCACCGCCCCCAGCCTGGTGCGGGACATTCTGAAAACAGAAATCGGTTTCATGAAGCAGCGGCATACAATGGGCCAGAAAGTTTTTAAAACCCTCGGGGCCCTGGCCCCGGCCTTTGGTATGATCGGAACGCTTATCGGCCTGGTGCAGATGCTCCAGAAACTCGATGACCCCGGCTCCATCGGTCCGGCAATGGCCGTGGCCCTGCTGACTACTTTTTACGGCGCAGTAGTGGCCAACCTGATTGCCATTCCCATTGCCGAAAAACTAGGTGGCAAGTCGGCGGAAGAAGTGCTGATGATGGAAGTAGTCATCCAGGGTGTTCTTTCTATCCTTGAAGGTGACAACCCGATTATCGTCCGCAGTAAGCTGGAGGCTTTCTTAAGTCCCAGTCTGCGTCAGTCAAATGAGGAAGAAGCATAATGGCAGAAGAACAGCAGCAGGAAACTGAATGCGAAGAATGTGAAGAGTGTGAGGAGGGAGCTCCAGCCTGGATGGCCACCTTTGCTGACCTGGCCACCCTGCTGATGACCTTTTTTGTCCTCCTGCTTTCCTTTTCCAATATGGATGTGGTGAAATTCAGAACCATGCTCGGCTCGGTTAAAGACGCCTTTGGCACGGTTACCGAAAACCCGGGAGATTTTCAGGAAAAATCCAGCACCCCGATTTCCATCCAGTTATCTGAAAAAGAAAGCAGCATGATCGATATGCTGGAGATGGGGGATAAAGTCAAGCAGGCCATTGAAGACCATGAGTTGGAGAGGGAAGCGGAAGTCACTATTGATGAAAACGGCGTAACCCTTAAAATCACCGGCAAACTGATGTTTGATGCCGGTTCAGCCAGTATCAAAGAAACGTTTCAACCATTTATTGATTCTATTACCGAGATTATCAGCGAAAACAACTATCCGGTTGCCATTGAGGGACATACGGATAATATTCCCATGACTTCATCCCCTCTTTATCCTTCCAACTGGGAGCTCTCTTCTTCCCGGGCAACCGCGGTTTTACGTTATCTAATTGAAGAAAAAGGTATCCCGGCAAAACGGCTGATGGCGGTTGGTTATGCCGATACCCGGCCGCTGGTTCCCAATGACAGCCCTGAAAACCGGGCCAAAAACCGCCGGGTTGAATTTCACTTCATGAAGGAAACCCCTGCCACTATTCCGCCGGGAGCCGGATAAAGCTGAGAATATATAATGCTTGGCACGGGGACAGAATTAAATTCTGTCCCCACATTCTTATAGTCAGGAGGCAAAAAATTCTTCCAGTGCCCCAACCAGCTTCAGGTTGTTTTCCCGATTTTTAACCGCAATTCTGATAAAGGAGTCATCTAAACCGGCAAAATCCGTACAGAGGCGAATGAGTATCCGATATTTGTGACGGAGAAAATCGCTGAGCTGTCGGGAAGAATGTTGCCGGTCAAGTTTAATCAACAGGTAATTTGCCCGTGAAGGAAAAATATGCAAAGCGGAAATACGGGACAGCTCCTGCAGGAGAAAATCACGCTCACGGGCAATAAAGCGCCGGGTGTTTTCCTGAAAAGACTTATCCGCCAGCGCTTCCTGTGCCGCGGCAATGGCCAGGCTGTTGACATTCCAGGGCTCCTGGTGATAGCGCAGCCTTTCCACCAGCATCGAGCCGGCCAGGAGATAACCGCAACGCAGGCCGGCCAGGCTGAATATTTTCGTCAGTGAGCGCAATATCACCAGATTTTCAAATTCCCCCACCAGGGACTCCATCGAGGCCTGTTCGCCAACAAAATCAATAAATGCTTCGTCAATGATGCAGATCGTTTGGGACTTGCGAGCGGCCTCCAGCACCGGGCGTAACGCCTCCGGCCCCAGAAGGCTGCCGGTAGGGTTGTTGGGATTACCCATAAACAATATATCAGGCCCTTTTTCCAGCGCCTTTATAAGTAAATCAGTTTCCGGGATAAAATTATTTTCAGCCAGAGTGTGGCAGAAATCAAGCTTGCCGCCATATACCTTTACGGCTCGCTGGTACTCAGTAAAAGCCGGGGCGACGATAAGTGCGGTTTTCGGCTTTAAAACCCGGACCAGCAGATATATCAGTTCGGTTGAACCATTCCCGGCCAGGATCCGGGATTCCGGATGATTATCCCGTAAGGCAATCTGCTTGACAAGCGAATCCGCATACATTTCCGGATAATGCTGCAGTTGGTCTAAAGCTTTGTCTAAAGCCTCCCACGCCCGGACCGGCATGCCCAAAGGATTGATATTGGCGGAAAAATCCAGTATTTCTTCTACGGCAACCCCCAGCTCCCGGGCTGTCTGAAAGACTGTTCCTCCATGAACCGGCAACTTTTTTTCCCTTACCATAATAGCCATAGACCTATGCCGGTCATCAATATTGTGCACAGATAAAGAACTTTTACCGCCACTTTCACCTGCCTGCCATGGATAGGTGTCAATGATTCACCAATGATGCCCTTATCCACCATTTTGCCAAAGTAAATGCCGGGACCTCCCAGCTCTATTCCCAAAAGGCCGGCCATCGCCGCTTCCGGATAACCACTGTTGAGACTTTTATGAACATGATGATATTTTTTCATTATCCGCCAGCCTCTCCCGGGATCATATCCCAGCATCCAGCCGGCGATGATGATAAGCAAACCCGACAGTCGGGCAGGAATAAAATTGGCAAAATCGTCAAGGCGGGCCGCCACTCTGCCAAAATTTTTATAGCGGTCATTTCGATAGCCGATCATCGAATCCATGGTGTTAACCGCCTTGTAAGTCATAGCCAGAGGAACACCCCCAAGCAGCAGAAAAAACAACGGCGCAATCACCGCGTCACTGATATTTTCCGCAACTGTTTCCACCACCGCTTTTAAAATTTCGTCACTATCAAGTTCAGCGGTATCCCGGCCGACGATCATGGATAACGCCTTCCTGGCTTCCTCTTTACCTTCCTTTTCCAGCAGTTTTAAAACCTTTATTGCTGCCCGTGCCAAACCAGTGGCAGCCAGGGCCGTATAACCCAAAAAGATAACCATTAAAAAACCTAAAGGAGACCACAGCATATATGCTGATTTTATAATGACCAGGGTCAGCAGAAAAGTCAGCAGACAAACAATCAGTACCAGGATTGTACCGGCAATAACTTCTCTCTCCTCATCCTGCCTTTGATGGGGATAAAACCAATTTTCCAGGACATCAATCAAACGGCCGATCAAAACCACAGGATGAGGAAACGGCAACGGATAGTCGCCGAAAATAATATCAGCCATTACAATCATTATGAACATGGCAGCTGTTACTTTAAAAACCATCTGTCTTATTCCCGATCATCCATAAATAAATCCATTATAATAAGTAAATTATTCCCTGCTACCCTTAGTCTTTTAACAAAGGTTTTCTCAATACAATAAAAAATATATATTGTCAAAAAAATGTTGATCTGCTATCATTGGAAGTTCATTTAATTACTTATCTAACTTATTGAAAATAAGTCTTTTTTCCCATGCATAATCATCTTTGGTCACAAGTCCTTGACCATATCAAGGAACAGGTTAATGAACATAATTACCTGACCTGGTTTAAACCAATAAAAATTAAGAAAATGGCTGATTCCGTCCTTACGCTGGAAGTACCGAATCGCTTCTTTAAAGACTGGCTGGCCGAAAATTATCCCACGGCGATAGAAGATGCCATTCGTAAGGTTTCCACCCGGGATATCTCGGTTTCCTACATGGTGGCAAAAAAAACCCCTGCTTATTTGAAGCAGAATAATAAAAACCCGGAAGATTCACCTGCTTCAAAATCTTCCACCTCTGTTCAGCTCAAAGATTCACCTTTTAATCCCAAATATACCTTTTCAGAATTTGTCGTCGGGCCGTCCAACGAATTTTCCCACGCGGCTTCCCTGGCGGTTGCCAAACAACCGGGCACAAGTTATAATCCCCTGTTTATCTACAGTAGTGCCGGTCTGGGAAAAACCCATCTTCTTCATGCAATAGGCAACCATATTAACCAATACAACAGCAGATTAAAAGCTCATTATGTCACTTCAGAGGATTTTACCAATGATCTCATTGGGGCACTAAAAGAAGATAGAATGCCCCAATTCAGAAATAAATACCGGCAAATGGATGTTTTGCTTATCGATGATATTCAATTTATTGCCGGCAAGGAACGGACCCAGGAAGAATTTTTTCATACCTTCAACTCCCTCTATAAAAGTCATAAACAAATTGTGCTGACCAGTGATAAATTTCCAATGGATATCCCCAAACTGGAAGATAGATTAAGAACCCGTTTTGAATGGGGCCTGATTGCAGACATTCAACCTCCTGACAATGAAACCCTGGTCGCCATTTTAATAACCAAAGCGAATCAGGAAAATCTTAATCTCAGTACTGAGGTTGCTTTTTTTCTGGCTGAAAACGTTTCTTCAAATATTCGCACTTTAGAAGGGGCGTTATTACGCATTGCGGCTTTTTCCTCTCTTAAAAATAAGCGGGAAATATCCATTGATTTTGTGAAAAAAGTTCTTAAAGACATTATAAAAATGGATGAGAAAATAATAACAGTTGATGAAATTATTACCAAAACCGCGGAGTATTATCACCTTAGGACATCTGATATAAGATCACGCAGAAAAACCAGAAATATAGTTATTCCCCGGCAGATAGCCATGTATCTGGCTCGGCAGTTAACCCATTGTTCATATCCTGATATTGCTGATAAATTTGGCGGGAAGGATCATTCTACGGTCATTTATGCGGAGAAGAAAGTAAAAAACACCCTGCTTAAGGATAGTAATACTCTGGATATTATCAATAAAATCAGCAGCGAATTAAAAAAATAACTCAACTTTCTTAAGTTGCATTGCCGGGGATATATTACCAGATGTTCGGATCTGGCTCATAGCGGTATTGTAAACATTCGACTACGTTTTCAGAAAAGATAAAAATACTCTCACAGAGGCACAAAGTCACAGAGAACCCGAGTCATTTGCCCTCTGTGACTCCGTGTCTCTGTGAGAAATAATAAAAATTTGTC
>JAYEKE010000033.1 GCA_034660915.1 Pseudomonadota bacterium | reverse complement strand
TATTGCCGAAGGCTTTGAACGTGAATCAACCCGTGAATGTCTGAAATTTCTTTCCTATGCCAAAGGTTCCTGCGCCGAGCTGCGGACGCAAATTTATATTGGTTTAGAAATAGCTTACATTAAAAAAGAAACTGCTGATCGATGGCTGATTGAAACAATTGAAATTTCATCCATGATTGGCGGCCTGATGAAAACAAAAAAACGCTTTCTTGAACAGGACTGAAATGTACGAAGATGCATTACATGTTTCCCCCCCTTTCCCCTTTAGCCTTTAACCTTTAACCTCATTGGTTTCCCATGGATATTAAAGAATTTCTCGACCAGGATGAACAGAAAGATCTCCTTCGTTTTCTGACGGCCGGTTCGGTGGATGACGGCAAGTCAACCCTCATCGGCCGCCTGCTGTATGACAGCAAGCTTTTGTATGACGACCAGCTGGCCACTCTCGAGCGCGACAGCAAAAGGGTGGGCAGCGTCGGTGGCGAGATAGACTATGCCCTGCTGCTTGACGGGCTCAAGGCCGAGCGGGAGCAGGGAATCACCATCGATGTGGCCTACCGCTATTTCGCCACCGCGAAGCGCAAATTTATTATCGCCGATACCCCCGGGCACGAACAGTATACCCGCAACATGGCCACCGGCGCCTCCACCGCCAACCTGGCGGTGATCCTGGTGGATGCCCGCACGGGAGTTATCACCCAGACCCGGCGCCACACGTTTATTGTTTCGCTGCTGGGGATCAAACACGTTATCCTGGCGGTTAACAAAATGGACCTGGTGGACTACGATCAGGAGGTATTTGAACGAATCTGCCAGGATTATCGCGATTTTGTCGCCCGGCTGAAAATCCCCGATCTGCACTTTATCCCCCTGTCGGCATTGAAAGGTGACAACGTAGTAAATAAGTCAGCCAACACTTCTTGGTATTCCGGGGCGCCGCTGCTGAAAATGCTGGAATCCATCTATATCACTTCCGATCGCAACTTCATCGATTTCCGTTTTCCGGTCCAGTATGTCCTGCGTCCTGACGCGGCCTTCCGTGGTTTTGCCGGCAAGGTGGCTTCCGGCGTGGTGCGGCCTGGTGAAGAAATTATGGTGCTGCCATCGGGGAAAAGATCGAAAGTCAAGGCGATCAGTACCTTTGACGGCGATCTGGAGCGCGCCTTTCCTCCTGAGTCCGTTACCCTGGTCCTGGAAGATGAGATTGATGTCAGCCGCGGCGACATGCTGGTCCATCCCAACAACATTCCCCGGACTTCCCGTTCCTTTGAGGCCATGCTGGTCTGGATGGATGAAAAGCCCATGGATCTGCAGACCAGCTTTTTTATCAAGCACACCACCCAGGCTACTCGGGCCAGGATTGAGCTTCTGCGCTATCGGACCGATGTCAATACCCTGCGCAAAAGTAATGCCGATTACTTGTCCTTGAATGAAATCGGCCGGGTTTCCATCACCACCAGCCGGCCGCTCTATTTTGATCCCTACATGAAAAACCACCAGGCGGGCAGTTTTATCCTCATCGATCCGCTGACCAATTTTACCTCGGCGGTGGGGATGATTATCGACCGGGTGGCAAGTGAGAACGGCACGGATAAAAAAGCCGCGGCGGAAGTTGCCGACGGCAGTCAGGTGAGCCGCGCCGCCTGGGAGGGACTGCTTGGCCAGCAGGGGGAAGTCCATCGGATTGCCGGGGAGACGCCGGCAGAGAAACAAATAAAGGCCTATGCCCTGGAACGCCGGCTGTTTGAACAAGGAAAAATAGCCCTGGTGGTGGCTGAAGCTGAAGTTTCTTCGGAAATGGTCGATAACATGAAAAGGCATGGGCTGATTGTAATACTGATTTAGAAAATAGGGGACAGACCACGGTTTTTCCTGTCCCATATTTCGCCTATTTACTACCTTTAAATATTTTTCATACTTTCTTGGCCCAAAAACCGTGGTCTGTCCCCTATTTTCATTTAAAAATCCGCGGCGGAAGTTGCCGGCAGCAGCCAGGTGAGCAGCACCGCCTGGGAGGAAAAATCATTGGCACGACAAATTGAAAACCTTAAAATCTGCCGGCGCTGCATCCTGCCGGCGACCTTCCCCGGCATCCGTTTTGATGACCAGGGTATCTGCAATCACTGCCGCCGGGAAGAGAAAAAGGCGGCCAAGGTTTTGGAGAAAAAAGCCGTCTACCGCCGGCGCCTGGATGATTTGATCCTGGAAACGCGGGATAAAGCTCCATGCTATGACGCGATTATGGCCTACAGCGGCGGCAAGGACTCCAGCTATTCCATGAAGCTGCTGAAGGAAAAATACAACCTGCGCATCCTGGCCCTGACTTTTGACAACCACTTTATTTCTCCGGCTTCACTGGGGAATATCGCCCGGCTTACGGACCAGCTGGATATTGATCATCTTAATTTTAAAATTCCCTGGCCGCTGGCGAAGAAGCTTTTTTCCCGTACCGCCAGTGAAGATATTTTTGCCGCCCCGACCCTGATGCGGGCCAGTTCCATCTGTACCGCCTGCATCGGGATTGTCAAAAGCATGGTATTGAAAACTGCCCTGGAAATGGCCATTCCCCTGGTAGCCTTCGGCTGGTCGCCGGGCCAGGCTCCCATCCAGTCAGCGATCATGAAAACCAATCCGACCCTGATCCGCAAAAACCAGGAGGCGCTGAAAAACGCCCTGCCTCCCGAGCTCAGCCGGCGGCTAAAGCGAAATTTTATTCCCGCGTCCTATTATGAACTTTACGCCGATCGTTTTCCCTATAATGTTCATCCGCTGGCTTTCTTCGATTATGATGAAGAAGCGATTAAAAAAGAGCTGCATGAAACCGGCTGGCGGGCGCCGGAAGATACGGACACCAATTCCTCCAACTGCCTGCTGAATGCTTTTGCCAATCAGTGCCACCTGGAGCGCCACGGTTTTCATCCTTATGTCTGGGAGATTGCCAATATGGTCCGCCAGGGGGTGATGGGCCGCGAGGAGGGGATGGAGAAAATTTATAGTGAACAGAATGCTGACATGGTAAATTATGCCCGGGAGAAACTGGAACTATGAGTTTGAGTGATCAGGAAATAAAAAGCAAAATCAGGGATTTTATTGTTGAAAACTTCCTTTTCGGCAGCGCCGATGAGCTGAACGATGACTCATCCTTCCTGGATGGCGGCATCATTGATTCCACCGGGGTGCTGGAACTGGTTGAATTCCTGGAGGAGGATTTTTCCATCAGCATCGATGATGAAGAGTTGGTGCCGGAAAATCTGGATTCCATCAATAACGTCGCCGCTTTTCTCAAAAACAAGGGGGTATGATCAGGTAGTAAATAGGGGACAGACCACGGTTTTTGAGCCAAGAAAACATGAAAAATGTTAAAATAAACAGAAAAAACCGTGGTCTGTCCCCTATTTATGATATGATAGGTTGATTCTATGAATAAAATAGCTGAACCGGTTAACAGGCCTTGGGGAACTTACCAGATCTTGCACCAGGAAGACGGCTGCCAGGTGAAAAAGATCGTGGTTCATCCCGGCCAGCGCCTGAGCCTGCAGTTTCACCACCGGCGCAGTGAGCACTGGATTGTCATGGCCGGGCCGGCATTGATTACCGTTGACGAGCGGGAAATGAAAGTGGATGTCGGCGGCCACGTCTTCATTCCCCAAACTGCCAGGCACCGGCTGGCCAACCAAAACGAAGACCGGGAGGTTGTTATCATTGAAGTCCAGCAGGGAGATTATCTTGGCGAAGATGACATTGTCCGCCTGGCTGACGACTATCACCGATAAAATAGGATAAAATAGTAAAATAGGGGACGTTGTTGCTTTATTGCTTTAACGTTTCCGCTTGCCCCCTCTTGCTTTCCGGAGTTTAAATGAATGACGACTGATAAAACAACCGAAAAAAACAACTTCCACGCCGTTATCCTTGCCGGCGGCTCCGGAACCCGCTTCTGGCCTTTGAGCCGTCACCGGCGGCCTAAACAGCTGATTCCGCTGTTGGGAGGTAAAACCACCCTGGAAGCCACCATTGAGCGCCTGTCTCCCTTGACCGATGATTCCCGGACCATGGTTGTTACCAATAAGGATCAGGCGCTGGCGGTGGAAAAACTGCTGGCGTCCCGCTTCAGTAAGGCCAGGATTATTGCCGAGCCGGTGGGTCGCAATACCGCCCCGGCCATTGCCCTAGCTGCCCAGTTGTTGATCATGGACCAGGGGCCGGAAAGCACGATGATGGTTTTTCCCGCCGACCACTACATATCCGACCTGCCGGAATTTATCCACACCCTGGAGCTGGCCGCAACCGTTGCAAAACAGGGCTGGCTGGTGACCTTGGGTATTGCCCCCAGTTGGCCGGAAACGGGCTATGGTTATATCCAGAGTGGTGATGTAATCGAGTTTGATGATGATATTCCCAGCGAGAAGGTTAGGAAAGTCAGCCGTTTTGTGGAAAAGCCTGATGCCAAGCGGGCCACTGAATACCTGGCATCCGGGGATTATTTCTGGAACAGCGGTATCTTTATCTGGCGTACCGATGTCATCCTGGCGGAAATTGCCCGACATCTACCGGCGGTTGATGCCTGCCTCCGGCGTTTTAGCCGGGGATGTCAGAATCTGGGTTTTGATCAGGCTCTGGCCGCTTATTTTCGGGACGTGGAAGCCATTTCCATCGATTACGGGGTGCTGGAAAAATCTTCCCGGGTGGCCGTGGTTCCCAGCCGTTTTTCCTGGAGTGATCTGGGAAGTTGGGACGCCCTGGATGAACTGAAGCTGCAGCCACGGGTTGAATCCGAAAATGAAAAACCGGCAGCTGAAACCATGCTGTTTTCAGCCAAAAATAATACCGTTTTCAGCCGTAAACCAACCGCCTTAATAGATGTTGATGACCTGCTGGTCGTTGACACGGAAGATGCCCTGCTGATCTGTAAAAAAGGAAGTTCCCAGCGGGTTAAAGAAGTGGTGGAACACCTGCGGCAGCAGGAGAAAGACTCCCTTCTCTAATACTAATACTAATAGGGGACGTCACCTCACCACCCTCCTCCCCCCCTCTTCCCTTTTTTCGGAAATAGGGGACAGACCACGGTTTTTTCATGTTTTCACATCTTTCGAGGTTTTGTCTTTTTGAGGTCTGCCTGACTTTCCGGGGGAGACGCGTCGATCTAATGCTTTACTTATTTCTTCCTTGAACCGCTTATTACCAAGAGCAAAATTGCCATTGGTAGACTGCCGGATTTCGTTGATTAACCCCGCATCCAACTTTTCCAGAAATAATTCCCGATAGGCTGATTCACGTTCTTTTTCAGAATGACCGAGACCCAGATAAA
>JAYEKE010000032.1 GCA_034660915.1 Pseudomonadota bacterium | reverse complement strand
AATGCATGTCCTGTGGACTTTGCCGTGACTGCGGCATCTGCGAGCAGACCTGCTACCAGGGAGCCATTTCCCGCCAGGAAACTGAAGATGGCGGCTATGAGTATGTGGTCAATGATGATCTTTGCATTGGCTGTGGTTTTTGTGCCGCCGTCTGCCCCTGCGGCATCTGGCAGATGTACCCGATGGAAGAGCGTTATAGCTCAGCTTAGGGTATAGTTGCTACATCGTAGCAAAGAAATATCCTTCTTGACAATCTAATATATGTTGCTTATTATAAACATAAAAAATATGTGAGATGATTATAAACAACATGGCACGCACTAGCAAAATATCAAAATCCCCACCAGCAGCAGTAGAGGATATCCTTAAACAACTAGGCCGAAACATCCGCACCGCCCGCCTGCGACGAAGACTTTCCATGAAAGAACTTGCTGAGCGTATTGGCATCTCACGATATGTCATGGCTGATATCGAGAACGGCAAACCCAGTACGGCAATAGCCGCTTACATGGGAGCTTTGTGGGTTCTCGACCTTCACCGGGATATGCGAGAAATTTCCGATCCGGACAACGATGAAGAAGGAAAGATTTTGGAACGGGTCAGAAGCCCGAAGACTGCGCCGAAACGACGAAAGGCCATGGACAATGACTTCTGAGCGAGAGTGTTACGTTTACATTGTTCTGCCTGGTACAACAAATTTTGTAACGGCAGGACGCTTCAACGTATCGCCAAATCGGGATGGTGAACCGGTTGGTCGCTTCATTTATGGGCGCAAGTATCTTGAACGCGGGGATGCAGTTGAACTTGACCCGGTAGAGCTGCACCTGCACAGCAGGGAATATGAAACTGCACGGATGGAGGGATTTTTTGGTGCAATACGCGATTCCATGCCTGATTACTGGGGAAGGTGTGTCATTGAACGAAATATAGGCCACACCAATCTCGAAGAATTTGATTATCTCATGTCCGCCCCGGACGACCATGCCGGCGCACTGGGGTTTGGACTAAACGTTCAATCTCAGCCAAAAACACACCGATATAACCGTATCCTTGATTTAGAGTCCATTCAAACCGTAGCCGATGCCATAGTTCGCGGCGAACCAAATATTGAGGGATCAACCGCCAGGCAAGTTGAAGGACTTTTGCAATACGGAACCTCACTGGGAGGAGCCAGGCCAAAAGCCGTAGTCGAGCATGGACAGGGCTTGTGGATTGCCAAGTTTGGCACGCTTGACGACCGTTGGAACCACCCCAAAGTCGAGCATGGAATGTTGAAACTTGCGAAAGCCTGCGGTCTTACTGTGGCTGAAAGCGATATTGCCAATGTCGGCGGGCGGGATGTCCTGCTGGTACGTCGTTTCGACCGTGAACGATCCGAGAACAGCTACCATCGCTATCGCATGGTCAGTGCGCTGACTCTTTTGCGAAGTGATGATTCCGTGTTCTCTCGGCAAGACTGGTCTTATGTACTTTTGGCAGATGAAATCAGGCGGGTGAGCAATAAACCGGAAGCTGATCTTCGCGAGCTGTTTCTTAGAATGTGTTTCAATGCGGCAGTGTCCAACCTGGACGACCACCCACGCAACCATGCAGTGTTGGCAAAGGATCAACACTGGAGATTAAGTCCCGCATTTGACCTGACCCCAACTCCCTTGATTTCGGTAGAAAGACGTAACCTTGCGATGTCTTGCGGCACCCAGGGCCGTTATGCCAATCGAGAAAATCTGATGAGCCGGCATGGACGTTTTCTGCTGTCCAGGGAAGACGCGGCAGAGCTGTTCAACAACATGATTGAAACAATTAAAAACAACTGGCGGCCAACCATGCGACAAGCCGGTGTTACCGAAGCCGACTGTGAAACAATATCTTCCTCTTTTTTGTACGAAGGGTTATTTTATCGAAAATCGCTGTGAAGCCCCGTCGTTCTGTCGTGAACAAAAGGAAAAAGGTAAAAAGTTACCAGAAGAAAAAAGATAAAAAGGGGGAAATATCATGAAAACTATTACAGCTTATTTTGCGACCAGGAAAAAATGGTTAACACTGCTAGTCATCTGCTTATTTCTTGCCTGGGTAAGCATCGCAACCGCCCAGCGGCTAACCTCGGCTGAACGACACTACCTCGACGAAACCAAAACGATCACTTTCGTCAGTCAAACTCATTATCCCCCTTTTGAGTTCATTTCCGGAAAAGGCGAGCGTACCGGTATGTGTATCGAACTGGCACGGTGGATAGCGACTGAATTCGGATTCAAAGCCCGCTTTGTGGATGCTGATTTTAAAGAAGCGCAGAAACTCATTCTGTTTGGGGAAGCGGATGTCCTCACCAGTTTTTTTTACAGTGACCAGCGCGATCTCAGTTTTGATTTCACCACCGTCATGTTTGAAGTACCGGCCTCAATCTTTGTGGTTGCCGAGCGCACGGATATCAATGGTCTGACAAGCTTACAGGGAAAAACTATTGCTATGCAAGCCGGGGATTACGCTCAGGAATATCTTGAAAGTAAGGGGATCAAGTGCCGTTATATCTATACCAAGAACTTTAAGGAAGCTACCGATCTAGTGGTTTCCGGCCAAGCAGATGTCCTCATCGGTGATGAGCCGATTGTCTATTATCATATTTATCAACATTCACTTGCCGAGAAGATTAAAAAAATTGGGGAACCCCTTTATGTCGGGCAAAACTGTATGGGAGTCAATGATGGCGACCGAGTGCTGCTCAGTATCATCAACAAAGGCATCTCCAACGCCAGGGAAAAGGGTATCTTAGACAAAATTGCTCGCAAGTGGCTGGGAGTCAAGGTCACTTCTCCTGCCTATCCTTGGCAGCGGTATTTACCTCATGTAATAACTATAGCTATTCTGCTGCTATTGGTCTTAATGCTTTTTTGGGCCTGGAATACCCGGCTCCGTCACCTGGTTGCCAAGCGCACCTCTGCCCTGTCCAGTTCCGAGAAGCTGCGGCATGCTATTCTGGATGCTTCGCCGGTGGGAATCGGTCTGCTTCGCAACCAACGAAAATTAGGATGGCATAACCGGACCATGACCCGCATGCTGGGCTACGAAGATGAAGAGCTGGAAGGGCAAGATATTACGGTCCTCTATGCCGACATGGACGAGGCGAGAGTGGTTGGCCGGAAATTGAAAAAGGCCATAGAACCAGGACCGGAGAGTTTCTCTCCCATTGAAACCCGCTGGCAACGAAAGGACGGCACGGTTTTCGACTGCCTTATCAAGTACGCACCACTGTCGCATGATGACGGTGGCGATGATCTGGCCATCGTAACGGCTACTGATATCAGCGACCGCAAAAAGGCTGCACAGACACTTAAAGATAGTGAGAGCCAGCTACGGGGCATCCTGGAAGCCAACCCGGATCCGATGATCGTCTATAATCACGAAGGCTGCCCAACATATCTAAACCCCGCCTTCACCCGGGTCTTTGGCTGGCAATTCGATGAACTTAAAGGACGACCAATCCCTTTTGTCCCCAACGATCAACAGCAGATAACCAAAGAGAAAATTGCTGATCTGTTTCGTAACGGTCAGTCTCTCGGTTTTGAAACCCGAAGATATACAAAGGAAGGCAATCTTCTGGAAGTGTTGGTGAGCGCGGCAACCATCAAGGACTCTTTTTCCGGACAGGTGAACGGGGTTGTGGTTAATATTACCGATCTAAGTACTACCAGACAGTTGGAAAAGCGATTGCGCCAGTCCGAAAAAATGGAGGTGATCGGCACCCTGGCGGGCGGCATCGCCCACGATTTCAACAATATACTGACCGCCATCATCGGCTATTCCGAACTGGGGCAGCAAAAGGCTGAACACGGTCAAGCAACCGTCAAGGAACATGAGCGAGTAATGGTGGCTGCCGAAAAAGCTGCAAATCTGGTAAAACAACTGCTGACCTTCAGCCGCAGGGCGGAACCAGAACGGAAGCTGCTTGATTTCAGGCAGGTGGTTGAAGAAGCAGTGACCATGATTAAGAGGGTTATTCCCAAGATGGTCAGCATCCACCTGTCGTTTGCCGAGGAATTGAATACTATAACGGCTGACGCGAACCAGATAAACCAGATTATTTTTAACCTATGCACAAATGCCAGCGATGCCATGCCCCAGGGCGGTGAAATTCATCTGGAAGTCAAGAATGTTCAGGTTGACCATGAACAATGCGCCGCTTGCGGCAAATTGTTCAGTGGGAAGTTCGTCCAGTTGCAAGTAACGGATTCCGGACAGGGAATGGACGAAGACACCCTGAAAAATATCTTTGATCCTTTTTTTACCACCAAGGAGGTGGGTAAAGGCACCGGCCTGGGGATGTCAACGGTGTTTGGCATCATGGAAGCCCATAACGGTCATATCACCTGTCGCAGCCAGATTCATCAAGGTACCACGTTCAGACTTTTTTTCCCATTATCGTCGGCTGCCGAAACACCCCCGGAAAAAATAATGGTTGCGGAAAAGGACATCTGGGAGGGTAATGAAACCATCCTGGTGGTGGACGATGAAGAATTTCTGCGAGAAATTGCCTCTGGAAGCTTGATTCAATTCGGCTATAAACCCATTCTCGCCGCCAGTGGCGAAGAAGCCCTGGAAACATACCGTCACCAAAGGGCTGCAATCAGCCTGGTCGTCCTTGATATAAGCATGCCCGGCATGGGCGGATTCAAATGCCTGACTGCCTTACGAGAACTCAACCCGGAGGTAAAGGTTGTTATGGCCAGCGGCTATTTTTCTGACAAGCTGCAAAAAGATCCTTTACGGATGGGGGCCAGGGATTACCTCAATAAGCCCTATACCGCCACCCAGTTAGCCCAAAAGATCCGCACTGTACTGGATGACTTTAGCTGATGCTCTGCTTTAATCACAGCAGTCAGCGGCAAACCCTGGACTATCTGTGTGTGCAACCGTAAGAAGTTAAAAATATTTACCTGAATGATTAGTTGTGAATCACAACATGAAGGACACTCCCGAAGAGGAGCTTTTTCTATTCTTGCAGCTTGTCCACCTCCATCATCACCGGGCAATGATCACTACCCATCTGCTCCCCCAGATAGGCAATTTTTCGCACCCGGGGAAAGAAATCCCGGTCGGCGAAAAAATAGTCAAGGCGCCAACCGACATTCCGCGACCTTGCCGCTGAGCGAAAACTCCACCAGGAATAGACATCACCTTTATCAGGGTAGGTTTGGCGCCAGACATCGATCCAACCATTATCAATCCAGGCTGATATCCGTTTTCTCTCCTCGGGATGGTAGCCGATCTTGCCGTCATTCTCTTTGGGCCGGGCAATATCTATGGCTTCATGGCAGCAGTTGACGTCGCCGGCAAAAATGACGTTGTCTCCGTTCGCACGCAAACCGTTGATGTAGGCCAAAAAATCTTCATAAAACGTCAACTTTCCCTGCCAGGCTGCATCCGACTTACCACCATTAGGAAAATAAACCCCGAAAATATGATTGTTGCCAATTTTCACCTGGGCCACCCGGCCTTCATCATCATCAAAATCAGGCATGCCGGTTAAAAATTCCGGTTCAGAAAACCGATTTTTCTTTACCCATATGCCAGTGCCGGCATAACCGGATTTTTTCGCCGGATGGTAGAACTGCTGATATTCCGGGTGAGCCGTCAACTCCCGGGATAGCTGCTCAGGGCGGGCTTTAATTTCCTGCAGAAGAAAAATATCCGGCTCATAGCGTTCTAAAAAACTGGACATCTCACCTTTTTTTTCCACCGCCCGGATGCCATTGACATTCCAGGAAACCATTCTGATATTCTGATTCATGCTCTACCGCTCCTGAGGTAAATATTCGATTACTAATGGAAAAGAGATGACTCTCACAAAGTCACAAAGACACGGGGAAAACCAAACTTCTGTTACTTATCTCCGTGGCTCTGTGTCTCCGTGAGAAAAAACAATCGGGTAACCAAGACTGCAAAAAAAGTTCGTGGGAACTGGACCTCAATTATTGATGGGTTTTCAATAATTAGGTATCCTGTCCCCACAATTGCACTGATCTTCCGGACCATAATAATAGGCGCGAGGTCTTTTTATTTCTTTTATAACTGAATGCTTTTTCGAAGATAATAGCCGAATGGCATATTTCCTTGAATAGCCTGTGGAGGCAACAAATTCATCAAGGATGATTTTTTTCTGATTGCGGGTTGCTTCCCGATATCGCGGAATGATTTGTATCAATAATTCTCTTCTTGTTCTAAAACTCATTGCCAGCCTCATTTTGCACCCTCCACCCATTCTTTTAAAATAAGTATTGGGTTACATTTTACATGAGGCAAGTACTTTATCAAGGTATGGTTTTACGTGAGGCAATGCGCTCTTATCTTCGCTTACGAGGCTCAATCCCTTCAACCTTACGGCTTACGGCCTATCGTCTTGCTATCCTACGCTTAATCTCAGAAATTACTCTCCTCGATCCAAGGACTCGCTACCCAGTGGCTGGCCAGCCTTCTGGAGCAGGACTCGCACCCGCTAGAGTATACGACCTATGCCCGGCCGCACTAAATATTCGATTACTAATGGAAAAGAGATGACTCTCACAAAGTCACAAAGACACGGGGAAAACCAAACTTCTGTTACTTATCTCCGTGGCTCTGTGTCTCCGTGAGAAAAAACAATCAAGTAAACAAGACTGTATATAGTCTAACGCAGGCTACGCCCACAACCCAGATTTTATTTTACCATGAAGACATGAAGTGTTGTGTTGTAAAGAATCTTCATGAACTTCATGCCTTCATGGTGAAATCATTCATATTGCCAAAAAAGATAAAAAACTCACGGCAGCACAAAGATGCAATCTTTTTTTCTTCGTGTTCTTCGTGTTCTCCAGTGAGCGTAGCGAATGGGTGGTTAAAAAGAATTTCTTGTTTTTTTTTGACAGGTTTTCAGGAATAAGTTACTACTAAACCCTGCACCCTGCACCTTATACCCTGCACCTTTAATAGTTGAATTGCATCGTCAATACTGTTATAAAGCCCATCTTAGCGCTTCTTGTTTTTCAGCCTGACTGGTCCTTTTTTCTCATTCCAAGGGAAGATAAAATGTGTGGTATTATCGGGATTTCCAACCATCCTGAGGCCAGCAATCTGGCCTATCTGGGACTTTATGCCATGCAGCACCGGGGGCAGGAAAGCGCCGGCATCATTGCCACAGACGGTGAACAGTATACCATTCATAAAGGCATGGGACTGGTTGCTGACATTTTTTCTGAAGAAAACATAGCAAAACTTTCCGGCACCCTGGCAATTGGTCATGTTCGCTACTCCACCACCGGGTCAAGCAGTATGGAAAATGTCCAGCCGTTCATGATCAACTTCTCCCTCGGCACCCTTGCTATTGCCCATAACGGCAACCTGGTAAATGCCGAGGAGATTAAGCGTGAGCTGGTCAATAATGGCTCCATATTCCAGTCCTCGATGGATTCCGAAGTCATCATGCATCTGATTGCCTGTTCCCGGGAGTCAGAACTTATAGGACGGATTGCTGATTCTCTGAAGCAGGTAAAAGGAGCTTATTCTCTCCTGTTCATGAATGAAAACCAATTGATTGCCGCCCGGGATCCACGGGCTGTACGTCCATTGGTTCTGGGAAAGCTGAAAGACAGCTACATTGTCGCCTCGGAAACCTGTGCCTTTGATCTGCTGGAAGCGGAATTTATCCGCGAGATTGAACCGGGAGAAATTCTGGCCATTTCAAAAAAGGGGATCAAATCCTACTTCCCCTTTCCCGCCAAAAAAATGGCCCACTGTATTTTTGAATATATTTATTTTGCCCGCCCCGACAGTATCATGTTCGGGGAAACGGTCTATGATGTCCGTATCCGCCTGGGTCGCCAGCTGGCAAGAGAGCACCCGGTAAAAGCGGATATGGTCATTCCAATTCCTGATTCCGGCACCCCGGCGGCTCTGGGTTATGCCAAGGAAAGCGGTATTCCCTGGGAACTGGGACTGATCAGGAATCATTATGTGGGCAGAACATTTATTGAACCCCAGAATTCCATCCGCCACTTCGGCGTCAAGATAAAGCTGAATGCCATAAAAAGCGTCATTAAGGATAAACGGGTGGTGGTCATAGATGACTCCATCGTCCGGGGAACCACATCCAGGAAGATCATTAAAATGATCCGCGCTGCCGGCGCCCGAGAAGTCCATGTGCGCATCAGTTCCCCACCTACCGACTATCCCTGCTATTACGGGATCGACACCCCAACCAGAAATGAGCTTATCGCCTCCAGCCATACGGTGGAGGATATCCGGAAATACATTACCGCCGACAGCCTCGGATACATCAGCAGCAACGGATTGAAACAGGTAATTAGCGGCCAGGATTGTTTCTGTGACGCCTGTTTTACCGGTAATTATCCCATCACTTTCCCGGCCATTGAACAGGCCAGCCAACCGGCCCTTTTCTAAGCCAATGAATATTGCCATTGCCCAGCTCAATCCAATAGTGGGGGATATTGAGGGAAACATTGCCCGGCTGAAACAGGTATTGGAAAAGCTGATTTTTGAGCAGCCGGATTTGACAGTGTTCCCGGAACTTTATCTTACCGGCTATCCACCCCGGGATCTGCTTGATCGTCCGGCATTCATCAGCGAAGCCGAAAAAGGCCTGGAGAAAATCTGCCTGTTTTCCAAAAGCTTCCCTGACATGGGCCTGCTGCTGGGCACCGTCGTCCGGGAGCTGGATGCCGGAAGGCCGAAGCTTTTCAATGCTGCCGTACTACTGCAAAACGGGAAGGTTCTCTTTACCCAGAAAAAATCTCTGCTGCCGGTTTATGACGTTTTTGATGAGCGCCGCTATTTTATCCCCGCAACGGAAGTGCTGATTTATGAATTCAAGGGCGAACGGCTGGGAATTTCTATCTGTGAAGATGCCTGGAACGACCCGGAAATACAGGAATCCCCATCGTATGCCCTGGACCCCATTGACCTGCTGGCAAAACAGCGGGCAACCCTGATGATTAACATTTCCGCTTCACCCTATCAGGTGGGCAAAGACCGGCTGCGCCATGAGATCATTCGTTACCATGCCCGGAAGCACCAGCTGCCTTTCATTCTGGTCAACCAGGTGGGGGGTAATGATGAACTGATCTTTGACGGCCATAGTTTTACGGTTAACAGGGCCGGTGAAGTAACCATGGCCGCCGGGGGCTTCGCTGAGGAGGTAAAATGCGTTAACCTGGCGGAAATTGCGGCTGGCAGCAGCGCTGTGGCATCATCATCGACAGCCGATGATGAACTGAAAAAAATTCACCAGGCCCTGGTTCTCGGAGTAAAGGATTATTGTCGAAAATGCGGGTTCCGACAGGCCATTGTCGGGCTTTCAGGCGGCATTGATTCGGCCCTGGTCTGCTGTCTGGCCGTGGAAGCCCTGGGGCGGAAAAACGTCTGGGGAATCGGCATGCCCTCTCCCTATTCTTCCGCCGGCAGCATCAGTGATGCCGGGAAACTGGCTGAAAACCTGGGCATCAGGTTTGACCTCATACCCATTAGAAAACTCTATGAAAGCTATTTGAATTCACTCTCCCCTTTATTTGCCGACCGGGCTGCTGATGTCACTGAAGAAAACCTCCAGGCGCGCATCAGGGGGACCCTGCTGATGGCCCTGTCCAACAAGTTCGGTCATCTGCTGCTGACCACCGGCAACAAAAGTGAACTGGCCGTAGGCTACTGCACCCTTTACGGCGACATGTGCGGCGGGCTGGGGGTTATTTCGGACCTGCCAAAAACTTTAGTATACCAACTGGCCGAACAGCTTAATGAATCCCGGGAGATTATTCCCCGGGAGATTATCAGCAAAGCTCCTTCGGCTGAATTACGGCCTGACCAGAAAGATCAGGATACCCTGCCGCCCTATGATATTCTTGACCAGGTATTGGCATATATTATAGATCAGGGATTATCTGCGGCTGACATCATCGCTGAAGGATTTGAGCCGGAAAATGTTCAATGGGTTGCCCGGGCGGTAAGACGCAACGAATACAAACGACGGCAGGCGGCTCCGGGGCTGAAAATCACCAGCAAGGCTTTCGGCATGGGACGGCGGATGCCGATCGCCGCCCGCTATAATATTTGACTAAATTAAGCGATTAGCTTTCAGCAGTTAGCTGTTAGCTCAATAATTACAATATGTTTAATATCGCCAACCTTCATCCGTTGGATGTTGTTGCTAATGTAAATATTCGGGCACGTTTTCAAAAAAGCAATAATACTTTCACAGAGGTATAGAAAAACCAGTTATTTGCTCTCTGTGACTCCGCGTCAGCCTAATTTTTTTGTCTCGCCCCCGTTCGCTTCACTCACTCAAGACGCAAAGGCGCAATGAAAAACGACAGACGATATAGCAAATTGAACTCTTCGCGGTCTTTGCGGCTTGGCGCGAGAATTAAAAAAATTGACTGATATTAGGTCCAAGAATTTACCAATTTATAAACAAAGTCAAATGCTTACTTGCTAATCAACGTAAATCCCTGATTTTTAAAAGCTAATTGCTAATGGCTAACCGCTAATAGCTCAGCACAGGTTTGCTATAAACTGTTCTTAGAAAAGGAGGCATACCATGGAAAACCAGAATGTTAAACGCTATACCCTGGAAGAAGAGCTGGTTCTCAGCTACAATGAGCGCGGCTGGGTTTTGCTGCGCAATGGGGAAGAACCGATTGGTTCTGATTTACATCAGGAAAACCTTAAAGTGCCATATAAGGAACATAAATCTCTGCTTGATTATATCAAGGAAATCATCAGTAAAGGATTGGAAGATACCGTCCATTAATGGTGAAGGCTGTCTTAAATCTCTGGAGGAAGCCATGCACATTACAATCGAATACTGTGGAGAGTGAAACTATCGGGCACGAGCCGCCAGGCTGGCGGAAAAAATTTAGGGTTTCACAGGAAGCACTGTGCAGTTACTCAAATCCGGTGGCGGGGGTTTTGAAGTTACCGTCGATGACCAGCTGATTTATTCGAAAAAGGCTACCGGAATTTTCCCCAAGGAAGAGGATATTATCACTATGCTGAAAAATAAAGAGGATTAAAGGCTGCATGCTGGCTCACAACATCCTTCCTGAATTTTAATTCACTTTTCACAACATAATAACGATTTTGCAACTACCCTGATAATGGGCAACCACAGGGGGTTGCCCATTATCAGGGTGGCCACAGGGGGCCACCCCTACGGTCATGGTATCTTTCATGCATGAACTTTTACCACATTCTACAGCAACAAAACAGGTATCTCTTCCCCAACTCTCATTACAACCGAAAAACATAAGGCCAACGGTTCTACTGCTATGACCAGCAATATCCTCAAAGAGAATCAACGGTTACGACAGCAGATGCAGAACTTACTGCAGCAGGCCAATAAAAATGAGGAAAAAAAGCAGCGGTTTGATAAACTTGAACTTCGCCTGATTGGCGCCGAATCTTTTGCTGAGCTCTTTTCCCTGCTTATTAATGATTACCGTTCTATTTTCAAGCTTGACTGTATATCTCTGGCCCTGACTGATCAAAAAAATGAACTGCAACTTTTGATCAGAAACGTTGAGCCCCCCGGCAGTAACTACAGAGAGCTTATTTTTCTCCCTGACCCGGAAATTATCAAACAGCTGTTCCCCACCCCCATGGGACCCTTGTTGGGACCTTATCAAGACCAGCAACATCACATCCTGTTCCCCGGATATTCCCAGAAGCCGGCGTCGGTCGCTTTACTGCCCTTAAAAAGACGGGAAGTAATGATCGGCAGTCTCAACCTCGGCAGTTTTCTGCCAACACGCTATACGGATGATGGACATACCGACTTCCTCACCCATCTGGGCTCAGTTGTTTCCATGTGCCTGGAAAACACCCTGAACCATGAGCGACTGAAAAGAGTGGCTTTGACAGACCCTTTAACCGGAATTTTTAACCGTAGATTTTTTGACCGCCGGATCGCTGATGAGGTTTCCAGAACTCACCGCTATGGCCAACCGTTAACCTGTTTGTTTTTTGATCTTGATCACTTTAAAAATATCAATGATCAACTCGGGCATCAAACCGGAGACCAGGTCCTGCAAAAAATTGCCGGCATCATCAATTCCCACCTGCGCCGAAGCGATATCTTTGCCCGTTATGGCGGTGAGGAGTTTGTGGTCCTGCTTCCCCATACAACCTGCAGTGCCGGCCGGGAAATTGCTGAACGCATCAGAAAAAATATTGCCGGACATAATTTCGAACTGCCCGACAGAAAAATAAACAAAATAACTATCTCCATCGGGGTGGCCGCCTTGTTGCCGGAGATGTCAGGAAAGAAGGGGACAACCGGACCTGAACAACTGATCAAGACCGCCGACCAAGCCCTCCTGCAGGCTAAGGAGAATGGACGAAACCAGGTTGTCTGTGCGGGGAATTTAACTATACGAACCTAATGCAAACTACGCCCGCATCCCAAATTAAGGTATCAGGATGTTCCGGCATGGCTCTCGCTCATTCTCGCCGGCCGTCCATGGCCTGCCTGTGCGTGCCGCACGCAGACAGGCCGGCTATGGGGGACACCGCTAAAGCAATGTCCCCGGGCGTCCGCCGCGAATCACCTCGTGTGATTCGTTCGGCGGCCAATACTGCCTGCCTGTCGGCAGACAGGCTATGAGCCAAGCCCGAACATCCTGAATGTGTTCCCGAGCCTTGCATAAGTTTCTTCATCGGAACCTTTGCCTAACGGCAAAGAACCCGTGAAGCACTTAACAATTTCTTGTTTTTTTGGACAGACTTTCAGGAGTAAGACACTAATCGCTTAATTTAGGTAGCTATTAAAAAACAGGAATCAGGTCACCAAATTTGTAAAAGCGCAATGGGCCGCCCCCAGCAGGGCAGCCTGGTCATTGAGAATGACCGATACCGGAAAACGGGGCATAATATCGCTTAAACGCCCTTTGTCGTTGAAAGCTTCAATAAAACGTGGTTCACGAAGTTTGGCCAGGATTTTTGGCGGGATACCACCACCCAGGAAAAGGCCGCCATGGGTCATGCCAACAAGAGCCAAATCACCCGCCGCGGCTCCCATAATCGCTATAAACTTTTCCAGAGCGGCACTGCAAAGGGGGACAACTTCTTTCAATCCCTGCTCGGCAATGAGCCGGGGGGCATTCTCCGGATTCAGTTGTTCCGCCAACCATGCCGGTTCATCATAACGACCGCTATCCCGCAACCAGCAATAGATATTATACAGACCGGGTCCGGAAATTAATCGTTCCAGACTCACATGGCCGTACTGCTCCGCCAGGGCCTGCCACAACTCAAGGTCATCATCTTCCTGCGGGGCAAACCCCACATGACCACCTTCGGATGACACCGGCACATAGTTGCCGTCACAAGCAATTAAAAGTGCGGTCCCCAGACCGGTCCCGGGAGCCATAAGACCAATATTAAGACCAGGCCAACCCGAACCGCGCTGCAAAGGAAACAGCTCATTTTTACGCAATAACGGCACCGCGTAGGCGGTCGCCACCAGATCGTTCACCAACCTGATCCGCGGCCAACTGAATATTCGGGAAAAACTATCTTCGGATACCTTCCATGGCAGGTTAGTGGCCTTGACCCTCCCTTTGACCACCGCCCCGGCAACACCAAGACAAACAGCCCCAATGGAAATCCGGTGCCGGCCGAGGAAATCAGCAATAATCTCTTCCAGCCCCTCGAATTTACTGCTGCTATAGGTTGCTTTGTAGCGCAGCAGAGGTCTGTTGGTTTTACCTCTGGCAAATATCCCCAGACGGGTTTTAGTCCCACCGATGTCACCAGCCAGGATAAAATCAGCCATCAGCCGGCTTCCACCAGTGAAATCAGACGGTTCAGCCCGCCTTCCAGAGAACCGCTAAGGTGTATCCGCAACAGGCGACGACCATTTTCCACCAACGCCTGAAAATCTCCCTGGGCCTGGGCGGCGATGAGGGTTCCAAAGCTGTAAGGTTCACCAGGAATAGGAATATCCTGATCAGGATCAGCCGTAAGCTGGAGAAAAACGCCCTGGTTATCGTCCCCTTTATGGAGCTGTCCGGTCGAATGGAGAAATCTGGGGCCATAGCCAAGGGTCGTTACCACCCGACAGCGCTGCCTGAGTAGCAGCCGCAACCGTTGCAACAGTACATCATTTTTCTTCCTCATGGGCAGGTATGCCATGAGCACCAGGTAATCACCGGGTTTAACCAACTGTAAAAATTGCTGCAGATATTCACTGCTTGATCGGGACGGTTGCGGCAACGGCTGCCCGGATAACGTCAGTTGGCCATCCTGGATCAGCGGCGTGGAAACCGGCAATTCCCCCGTCCTTTTGCTGGTCTCCATCAGTTCCCGGGCTTTTATCTTTGCCGCTTCAACATTGGGCTGATTGAACGGATTGATTTCCAGTACGGCACCGGCGGCCGCCGTGGCCACTTCCCAGCGATAAAACTCCTGGGCGAGATCCATAATCCGTTCTATATTTATGACAACTACCGGGAACCCTGCAGCCTTCAATTTTTCAATCCCTGACTCCAGGGATAACGGCAGATCGCCGGCCAATTGCAGGGAAACAAAACAGCAATCCTGGCCATAAGCAGCCGGCGTCAACAGCGGTTCACCGACCACCGGCAGAATACCCCGGCCGAGCTTGCCGGTACTTTCCGCCACCAGCTGTTCAATCCAGACCCCGAAATGTTCCAGTTTTGGCGTTGAAAGAAACACCACTTTGTTGCGACCAGCCAGGGCCAGCTCACCCAGAACCGCCCCCAGAACTAGCGCCGGGTTTTCAGCTGCCGGCACCCCGGGACCGGTGGCCGCCTCCATTTGTGCCGCCTGCTTGAGAAATTCTGCCAGATCAATTCCGATCAGGGCTGCCGGCAACAGGCCGAAATAAGTCAGCACCGAATAACGACCACCCACATCAGCTGGTGAAGAGAAAATCCGGCGAAACTGCTGTTCCCGGGCCATCAGCTCTAACTTGGAACCAGGATCAGTAATGGCAACAAAATGGTCGCCGGGATTTCTCAACTCTCCGGCTACCCGATGGAAAAAATATTTATAAAAAGAGAGGGTTTCGATGGTCCCGCCGGATTTACTGGATACCAGAAAAAGGGTTTTTGCCAAGTCAATGGAACTGTCCAGGACGCTGATAACATCCGGATGGGTGCTGTCCAATACCCGCAGGACGGGAAATCCGGGAACATTAGCAAAAATCGTCATCAGAACTTCTGGCGCCAGGCTGCTGCCCCCCATGCCCAGAAGCACAACGTCAGTCACACCGGCGGCCCTGATTTCCGCGGCAAAATCGGCCAGTTCTCCGGCTTCAGCCGCCATGGATTCAGGTAAATCAAGCCAGCCCAAGCGATCAGCCAGTTCCGGCGTCGCGGCCGCCAGATTCGGATCAGAAATCCAGAGAGTTCCATCATGCTGCCACAAACGCTCGGAGAACCTGGCATTTTCCCAGGTTTCCAATCTCGCGACCACCCGATCATTATAAGAACCGAGAAAAGTTAACTGCTGGTTAAGCTGGGTACTCATAAGTCCACCCTCCAGGAAGAGACCATTAAATTAGCGTTTCACACTGCCTTCGGCAGCAGTTTATCATAAAGAAACGTAATCATTCAGCGTAATTTTTTTGTCTCGCGCCCGTTCGCTTTGCTCATTCAAGACGCAAAGAGCGCAAAGAAAAATGACTGACGATATGGCAAGTTGAACTCTTCGCGGTCTTTGCGGCTTTGCGAGAAAATTAAACAAATTGACTGAACAGTTACAAAGAAACCTAAATTTACCGGTAAAATTGGTCAAATCATGCAAAAAGCTGGGTCTAATAAATTCAATAACTTAGCGTTAAGTTACTTGGAAGCGTGCCGCCAGTACTTTCTTAACAATCTGGTCGGCAGTCAGGCCAAATTCTTTATAAAGTACCTGGTAAGGTGCTGAAGCGCCGAAATGATCGATACCAATGGCGATCCCTTTATCCCCCACATAACGATGCCAACCCTGGGTTGCGCCGGCTTCAATGCTAACTCGGATTGGAATTGATGATGGCAGAATACTTTCACGATAGGCCGCCGGTTGTTGATCAAACAATTCCCAGGAGGGTATACTGATCACCCGGGAAGAAATACCCTGCTGCCCAAGTAATTTACCGGCCTCCAGGGCCAGGGAAACTTCCGAACCGGTTGCCAGAAGAATAATCTCCGTCTGGTCGGTAGCCGGACCACTGACAATATAGGCACCCCGGGCAACACCCTCATAAACAAAATTCCGCTCCAGTGACATGGTTGGCACATTCTGCCGGGTCAGGATCAGGGCCGTAGGACCGCTTCGCTGCTGTAAAGCAACTTGCCAGGCCGCCGCCGTTTCATTGGCATCGGCCGGCCGGATAACCGTTAACCCGGGAATGGCTCTCAATGCGGCCAGATGTTCGATGGGCTGATGGGTGGGGCCATCCTCACCCAAGCCAATACTGTCATGGGTGAAAACATAGATAACCTGCCGGGCCATCATCGCGGCCAGGCGAATTGCCGGTTTCATATAGTCGGAAAAAACCAGAAAAGTGCCGCCATAGGGGATGGTGCCGCCATGCAGGGACATACCGTTCAACATCGCCCCCATTCCATGTTCCCTGACCCCGAAATGAATATTGCGGCCATCATACTGACCGGCGGCAAAATCGGCAGAGTTACTGATCGTGGTCTTATTGGAAGGCGCAAGATCGGCAGACCCCCCAAAGAGCGCCGGCATGCTGGGAGCCAGGGAGTTAATAACCTTGCCGGAAGCAGCCCGGGTGGCCATGCCTTTGACGTCAACCGGAAAATCGGGAAGATTGTTTTCCCAATCTGCCGGAAGATCCCTGTTTGCCATCGATTCCCACTGTCCGGCTAGATCCGGATATTCTTTTCCATACTGATCCAGCAGCTGATGCCAGGCCTGCTCTTTTTCTGCTCCCTGCCGGCAGGCCCGCGGGAAATGTTTTCGCACCTCTTCCGGCACATAGAATGTCCGATCGAAAGGCCAAGCAAGGTTTTCCCTGGTCAATTTGATTTCATCAATCCCCAGAGGTTCACCGTGAGCACTGGCGGTATCCTGTTTATGGGGACTGCCATAGCCTATATGGGTGCGGATGGCAATCAGAGATGGTCGACGGTCATCATCATGGGCGCTCCGGATGGCGGCGGCAATAGCTTCCAGATCATTACCGTCTTCCACCACCAGGGTCTGCCAGCCATAGGCATTAAAGCGGGTCACCCGATCCTCGGTAAACGCCAGCTCGGTGCTGCCTTCAATGGAGATATGGTTGTCATCGTAGAGACAAATAAGCTTTCCCAGTTTCAGGGTTCCGGCCAGAGACGCGGTTTCATGGGAAATCCCCTCCATTAAATCACCGTCACCAACAATAACATAAGTAGAATGATCAACCAGGGGAAATCCCGGCCGGTTAAACCGGCTGGCCAGATGTCGCTCGGCCATCGCCATGCCTACTCCGGAAGCCAATCCCTGCCCCAGGGGGCCGGTGGTCATTTCCACTCCGGGGGTATGGCCGAATTCCGGATGGCCGGGGGTTTTGCTGCCCCATTGGCGGAAATTCTCCAAATCATCCAGGGAAATATCATAGCCACTCAGATGCAGCAGGGCATAAAGCAACATGGAGCCATGGCCGGCCGAAAGGATAAAACGGTCACGATTAGGCCATTTCGGGTTTGCCGGATTATGATTGAGAAATTGCTGCCAGAGGACATACGCCATGGGCGCCGCTCCCATGGGCATTCCCGGATGACCGGAATTAGCTTTCTGGATGGCATCAACTGCCAGCATCCGGATGGTATTGATAGATTCCTGCGCTATCTGCATTCCTTGTTCGTCCATAACTGTCAAAACCTCCATCTGAGTTTCGCCCTGCTTCGCAATGGGACAGAATTAAATTCTGTCCCCATATCGAGTTCAGTGGAACTAGTTTCCATCCGGAAACTGATGTTTCCGGATGAACACGAACTATATAACATCGAGGGGTTATTCCGCAATGACAATCTCTCCATATTAAGGATATCACCTCAACTTTCTGACTTGTGTTGCCAGGAGACATTATCAGGATATTTGGGCTTGGCTCACAGCCGTGTCTGCCGACAGGCAGGCGGCATTGACCGCCGAACGAATCACCACGACGGTGATTCGCGGCGGGCACCTCGGAGCTGCACACGATGTGCAGCGAGAATGAGCGAGAGCCATGCCGGAACATCCTTAAAAACAAATTTTTTCAAGCTGTTTTCATAACTCATACAGTTGACATATTACTAAAACCTAAACTGAGCGATTAGCCTTTAGCGGTTAGCTATTAGTTTAATGATTACAGGATGTTTTACTATTACAAACGTAAACATTCGACTACGTTTTCAGAAAAGATAAAAATACTCTCACAGAGGCACAAAGTCACAGAGAACCCGAGTCATTTGCCCTCTGTGACTCCGTGTCTCTGTGAGAAATAATAAAAATTTGTCAATCTATAGACAAAGTCGAATATTTACTTACAAACTTTCACCCGTTGGGTGTTATTTCTCATTAACGTAACGCCTTTATTTTTCAGGGCTAAACGCTGATAGTTAACAGCTAATCGCTTAACTTAGGTAAAACAAAAAAGCCGGCAGCTCTTTCAGCAAATCGCCAAAATCACCACCGGCCAAAAATATATTTTCACAGCAACCGTAGACCTTTGGTATTTTTCAGTCCTCAGCTTCCTCCCAGCCAGTCAGCATGGCCTTGGTATAGGATAGAACGGTACCGCCCGTGGTTGATAAATAGGTGTGAATAACAAGGAAAGCTAAAACCATGAATGCAGCCGCGGTATGTACCACAGCCGCGGTCTCAAGGTTGCCGCTTAAACCGAAAGCCGGCCATTGATTATAGTAGTAATACCAAAGACCACTGAGCAGTTGCAGCGGCATGATAAAAATTTTCAAAGCCAGGTAGGAAAGCCGTTGCAGAGGATTCAGCTTCTGCTCCCTGGTTTTGCAATGAGGATGAGGCTCTCCCTTGAAAATATCGCAGACATAGTATCTGGCTATTGTATCCAGATTTTTTAAGGTGGGAATATATTGTTTCCACTCCCCGGTGGTCGCATGCCAGAAGATGGCAAAGATAGTGAGGATAAGTAAAGCCCAGCCGCAGAAAAGATGGACCTGGTGCGCTTTAGCAAACCCCAGCAGTTTCAGCGATCCGTGAATTTCAAAGCCGGTTATCAACAGCATGATGACCAGGAAAGCCTGCAGCCAGTGCCAGAGCCTTTCAAAACGCGCGTACATTTGAATTTTCATCTTCATTTTATCTGCTCCTTTTTCTGCTTATTCCGGCTATATATCCTTATCACCGCATGGATAATCGTTCCGACCAGAGTCAGCAGGATCATAATCCAACCAAGGGTATCCAGCCAATCCGATTTATCCCGTCCCGGCAGGTAGAAACCGGCCAAAGCGGCCAGGCGACCATTACGGCGGTGACATTCATCACACGTGAGGGATTCTTCCTTTGGGGCCACCATATGGGTGATGGGCCAGAACATTTTGGTTTCCACAAACCCGATTTTGCCGCTGTATGGTTCCCCGGCTTCCCGCATGCCGGCGACAACCGCTTTATCCCAGTCATATTCGGCCCAGTAAGCCCCGCTGCCCTTCTTGCCGAAAAGCTTGGGAATCACCAGCGTTTTTGCGGCGGGATCATAGACCTGTTTACCCCGATATATCTTAAAGGGGAAAATCCGGGATTTTGGATCATCATAACTGCCTTCAAGCCGGTTCAGGGATACCGGCTGACGATCATCAAAGGTATCCGCCAGGCTGAGATAATCCATCTTGCCATTATACCAGGCATAGTCGGGCTTTACATCTTTGGCCCAGCTCATATCGCCTTTCTTGGTATGATAAGCTATGGTTCCGTTGGCTGCCCGTTTGACAATCATCTTACCATTTTCATCAAACTGACCGGCGGTAGACCAATCCCACCACATCTTGGTATATACCCCTCCCCGGGCATAGCGGGGAATATGGCAGGCCTGGCAGGCAACTTTGTCGGTATGGTCATTGAGTTTACTGTCTTTATGGGGCGAAGGGCTGTGACAGGATTCACAGGAAATACGGTTACCATAATCTTTTGGCAACGCCAGTTCATGGACCACCGGGGCCGGATCAGAGTAATACCGGCCGACTATATGGTGATTCACGGTTGTATGACAAGTCGTACAGGAAAAATTGGGACCCTTGACAGCCATATGGACATCCAGCTTTTTATCGGGGCTGAACAGGGATGAATCCAGATCACCATGTTTCACTCCATCGGTTCCCCCGCCATAGAAATGACAGACACCACAATTTTTCCGGCTGGGCAAACCCACATTCTGAGCAACCTCAGCTAACTTTACCGGCTTAAAAATCTTTTTTCCGAACTTTTTTTCTTCATAGGCCGGATGGCCGCAATCAGTTGGAAATTTTTTGTAAGTTCCGGTGCTATCATGACAAACGAGACAATCGACATTGACTTCAGAAGTAAAATCAAAATTTTCATCCTTCCAGCCATAACCAGCGTGACAGCTGGTGCACCTGCACCAGTTAGAAATCGGGGTAATTCAGAAGCTGTTGAGGGTATAGGCTTTCCCCATTTTATTTAACTGCCCTTTTTTGTTCTTGCTCCAGGTCCAATGGATGGTATCATGAACCTGTTTGGCCGCCTCGGTATGACAGGTAAGGCAGGCTTTGGTAACCTCCGGTCCCCGGTTAAACCCCTCTTTTAGCTGCTTGAATTTCCGATGATCCGCAGTCGGTTGGACCATAATTTTTTTGCCGGTGACCGCCTCTTTCTCTGGCGCCACCCCGTAAGCAGCCGGGCATGGCAGGCCGTGTCTGCCGACAGGCAGGCTGAAAACGAATACCAGAACCATAGCGACAATTAACTTTAGACAAATTTTCATTTTACAATGCCCCCTTTTTTTTAAATTCTTCCAGTAGGCCTTCCCGTACGGTCTGAATCCCCCGCAAAAATTTTTGATTGGCAATCCGATAATAAATGGTTCTTCCGTCACGCCGGGTATCCACCGCTCCCTGGCTACGCATCAAGCGCAAGTGCTGAGATACATTTGCCAGCGAAACATTCAATTCTGCCGCCAGTTCGGTAACCGTTTTTTCACCACTTCCCAGAAAGTCCATCAGCTGCAAACGAATAGGCGATGAAAAAATAGTGCAAAAGGCGGCATGAATTCGAAAGATATCAATACCGGTAGTCGGTTTTTTCACCGCTGATACCTCGCTGTTATTAACCATGAAAAGACCTCTTACAATTACGAAAAGTGATTTTACTATCGCCCCCCGGAGTCTCACCCACCGGCAAGGTTGAAACAATCCTGTTTATCCTCTTGAGGGAACCATGAATTAAATACTTTAATATATATGCAAATATAACAAATAAATCCCATAGGTCAACTATTTTTTCCGGAAAGGTTTTTATCGGCAGCCGGCCATGAACAGAATGGCTATCCTTCTCCCGCTTCCTCCAGCTTCCAAACAATCTCATATAACTCTTTTCTGCGGCTTTCAAGATTTCGAACGCTGCCCTGCTGACGCAATTCTTTCAGTAAATCAAGATCCAGGTCCACCATCAACGTCATTTCGGTGTTGGGTGTCGCTTCAGCAGCAATGGCATCATGCGGAAAAGCAAAATCAGACGGGGTAAACACCGCTGACTGCGAATACTGAATATCCATATTTTCAACCTTTGGCAAATTTCCGACACTGCCGGAAATCGCCACATAACATTCATTTTCGATGGCCCGCGACTGGGCGCATCGCCGGACCCGGAGATAGGCATTTTTGGTATCCGTCCAGTATGGTACGAACAGCATGGTCATTCCCTTGTCCGCAAGATGTCTCGCAAGTTCCGGAAACTCGACGTCGTAGCAGATGAGGACACCAATTTTACCGATGTCGGTATCAAATATCCGCAGCATATCTCCGCCCTTCAACCCCCAGTATTGGGATTCATCAGGCGTGATGTGCAGCTTGTACTGCGCGTCACTGGTACCATCCCGCCGGCATAGATACGAAACATTATACAGAGAATCATCTTGTATCTGAGGCATACTACCCGCGATAATATTGATATTGTAGGTAATGGCCAGATTGACAAAAGCGGCGCGAATGTCATCTGTATATTCAGCCAGGGATCGCATGGCCTCGGCCGGATTTTCCTGGTTGAAATTTTTCAAAATCGGCGCATTGAGCAACTCAGGAAATAAAACCAGATCACATTTATAACCGGCCATGGCATCAACAAAAAATTCCACCTGCTGCAGAAAATCATCAGTGTTGTTAAACGGCCGCATCTGCCATTGCACCACCCCGATACGCGGGTATGATTTTCTGCCACCGAAAAGCTTCTGTCTTTTTTCATAATAAATATTATTCCACTCCATCAACACCCCGTAGGAATCTGACAGGGAATCTTCAGGAATGTAATTTTTTAATATCTTTTTAAAGTGAAAATCATTAGAAAGCTGAAAAGACAAAACCTGATCATATATTTCGTTGGTTTTGACTTTTTTAATGTAGTCAGAAGGGGTCATGGAATCGGAATATTTACCGTAACCAGGAATCCGGCCGCCGAAGATAATGCTTTTCAAATTCAGCGTTTCGCACAATTCCTTGCGGGCATTATACAGACGCCGGCCCAACCGCATGCCTCGATAATCAGGGTCAACAAAGAGGTCCACCCCGTACAAAGCATTCCCCTGCGGATCATGACCTGTCATTTTGCCGCCATCTACAAGATCTTCATAGGTATGCCGGCGGTTCTCAAATTCTTCCGAATTGACCAGGATGGCAAGGGCCGCGGCCACAACCCTGCCTTTATCCTCGATACAGATTTGTCCTTCAGGAAAATACTCGATTAGCCTGCGATATTCTTCCGGTTCCCAGGCCCCACCCAACCCCGAATATACACGATCCATAATCTGTTTAATGTTGGGATAATCATCGAACGTTAATTTTCTTAGTTTTAATTTATATTCCGGTTGATCTGCTTCATTCATAAATTCTCCGTTTCCAAGCATTTAATTTTTGTATTTGTTTTTCTCTGTGAAAGATTATCTCCTTTTATTTTCTGACCATGGCACCAAACAGGTTGTAAATAAAGCGGGCCATACTGAAATCCGGTGCGTGCATGCCGTCAATGGGCGCCAGTTCTACTACATCAAGTCCGATTATATTGCGGCCGGTAATTATGGATTCAAGCATCTGGAAGGTCTGATACCAGTTCAGCCCCCCGGGTTCCGGGGTCCCCGTGGCCGGCATAATAGATGGATCAAAAGCGTCCACGTCAAAAGTAAGGTAAATCTTGTCCGGGAAATCCGGCGGTAGAATAGAATCTGGTATACCGAACTTATTTATGATTGCCGCATCAAGGTGGCCGATATTAAGTTTTTCTCTGAGCAAATGTTCATCATATGAAAGGCTGCGCACACCGATCTGAAAAACAGGGATATTCATGTCCAGAGCCCGGTGCATCACGCAGGCATGGCTGTTGGTCGTTCCTTCATAAGTGTCGCGCAGGTCAGCATGGGCATCAAACTGAACAATTCCGATGTCGTCGCAGTTTTTTTTGATGGCGGTAAAAGCCCCGGCACTAATCGTGTGCTCGCCACCGAGCAGTACAGGAAATTTTTCAAGATCTAATACCTCTGAGACAATATCTGCTATCTTATGCAGCACAATTTCAGCGCTGTCTTTGCAGTCGATGGGCGAATGGGTATAAATACCATGCTCGGCCGGAATGCCAGTACCATCAAAAAGCTCAAGCTGTTGCGAGCTTTCCAGGATAGCCGCCGGCCCTTGGGCGGTACCGGTTCCATAGGAAACACTTTTTTCATAAGGCACCGGGATTATATGGAAAAGCGCGTTTCCAGGAGCCGGTAAGGATATTTCGGAAGCCAGAAAATGCGGTATTTTTCGCGTTTTAGCCACATTTGCTCCTATGAGAGTCGGCGCTTAAATTCATCATATCCGAACCGCCGGATGACAGTAAAGTCATCGGTATCGGCTTTGTAAATCGCGATGGACGGAAGCTTGAGGCCATTAAAAGTGTTGGTTTTAACCATGGAATAATGGGCCATATCGCAAAATATCAATTTTGACCCGACCTGCAGCGGTTTATCAAAAGAGTAATCACCGATGATATCGCCGGCCAGGCAGGAAAGACCGGCCAGGCGATAGGTATATGTTTTTTCTTCCGGCTGCCCGGCATTTATGATTTCCGGCCGGTACGGCATTTCCAGAACATCCGGCATATGGGTGGCCGCGGATGTGTCTAAAATGGCGATATTCATATAATTTTTTACAATATCCAGCACGGAAGCCACCAGCACACCGGCGTTCAAAGCCACGGCTTCTCCTGGCTCCAGATAAACATCCACTTGATATTTTTCCTTGAAGTTTAAAATCAGATCACAGAGCATATCGACACAATAGTCTTTGCGGGTGATGAGGTGGCCGCCGCCGAAATTGATCCATTCCATTTCAGGAATATATTGTTTGAATTTGTCTTCAAACACTGCCAGGGTGCGTTCAAGAGCATCGGCATTTTTTTCGCACAGGGTATGAAAATGCAGTCCGGATATACCATCAAGGGATTGCCCCTCAAATTGTTCACTTACAACACCTAAGCGCGAGCAGGGCGCACACGGATCATAAATCGGGATCTGCACTTCGGAATGTGCTGGATTGACCCGGATGCCACAGGAAATATCACGGCCGGCTTCCCTGATCATGGGTTTGAACCGGTACCACTGATTAAAAGAATTAAAGATGATATGGTCTGAAAGCAACAGTATCCGGCGAAAATCTTCCTCGCTGTAGGCAGCCGCAAAGGTGTGCACTTCACGGTTAAATTCTTCCCGGCCCAACCTGGCTTCATGAGGGGAACTGGCACAGATCCCTTTTAACGTTTCCCGGATCAAGGGAAACGCGGAGAACATGGCAAACCCTTTAAGAGCCAAAAGAATACGGCATCCGGTGCGGTCCTGAACCAATGCCAGGATTTTTAGATTCCTTTTTAAGGCGGCCTCATCCAGCACAAAACAGGGGGTGGGGACCTGTTCCAAATCCAGCTCTAGAGAATAATTTCGGTCCATGGCAGTCCGTAAATATTGAGTTTTTCCATAAACGGCGCGGGATCGAACTGTTCCATGTTGAATACGCCTTTTCCATGCCACTTGCCGGTAAGCATCATCATGGCGCCGATCATTGCCGGAACCCCAGTGGTATAGGATATAGCCTGGGATTGAACTTCCTCATAACATTTCTGGTGATCGCAGATGTTGTAAATATAGTATTGTTTGTCTTTTCCGTCTTTTTTGCCCTTGATAAAACAGCCGATGCAGGTTCTGCCGTGAGTTAACGGGCCCAGAGATCCAGGGTCCGGCAGCAGCACCTTTAAAAACTGCAGGGGAATGATTTCACGGCCCTCGTAAAGTACTGGATCAATCCTGGTCATACCAACGTTTTTAAGCACTTCAAGGTACTTTAGATAATTGGCCGAAAATGTCATCCAGAACCGGGCCTGCTGGATACCAGGAATATGTTTAACAATGGATTCCAGCTCTTCGTGATACATCAGATAAATTTTACGGGGACCTATGCCTTCGGGGAAATCAAATTCTTTTGCAACCGAAAGCGGTTCGGTTTCCACCCAATTCCCGGATTCATAATATCTGCCCTTGGCTGAGACTTCTCGAATATTGATTTCCGGGTTGAAATTGGTTGCAAATGGCTGGCCGTGGTCACCGGCATTGCAGTCAATAATATCAATTTCAAAAATCTCATCAAAATGATTTTGATCCGCCCAGGCACAGAATACGTTGGTAACTCCAGGATCGAATCCGCTGCCGAGCAGCGCCATAATGCCGCGATCCTTGAAGCGGTTATGGTAGTCCCATTGCCATCGATAACAGAACCGGGCCTCATCCGGCGGTTCGTAATTGGCAGTATCCAAGTAGTTTACGCCAGTTTCAAGACAGGCGTCCATGATATGAAGGTCCTGGTAAGGAAGAGCCACATTGATCACCAGATCCGGCTTAAATCTTTTGAGCAGACCAACCAGTTCCGGTACATTGTCCGCATCAATTTGCGCGGTTTCAATGGGTCGTGACAGCTGAGACGCAATCTTTTCACCTTTTTCAATGGTTCGGCTGGCCAGGCAGATATTTGAAAAAACTTCCGGAACCTGGGAGCATTTGTGCGTGACCACCTGACCGACCCCCCCAGCACCGATAATTAATACTCGTGACATAATTTACTCCCTAGCTTCCATCCGGAAACTAATATTCCCGGATGGGCTGTTAGCTATCAGCTTAACCACTTGTTTTTGCGATATTTTACTGAATGCTGACTGCTGATCACTGAATGCATTCATCAGGAAATGAACGTTTCCAAATGAGCACTCCCTAGCTTTCAATATAAGTATACCCGCGAAGACCTGCCTGATAGGCTTTCATAATTTGCTGACGTTCCTGTGGTGTGATGAGTCCTTTGCGGACAGCCCTTTCAGCCGCTTCTCGAAAATTTACCACAATGGCTTTGGTATCATATTCAACAATGGACAACACATCTGCGACAGAGTCGCCCTCGATTTCCCGGATAAACTTAAAACCCCCATCTTTTTTTATCTCAATGCTGACAATATTCGTATCCCCTAAAAGATTGTGGAGGTCACCCAGGGTTTCCTGGTAGGCACCCACGAGGAAGACTCCCAGATAATAATTCTCATCCGGTTTCAAGGCATGAAGCAGTAAAGATTTTTTGACACCATGGGTATCGATGAATTTATCGATTTTCCCGTCACAGTCGCAGGTAATATCCGCCAATATCGCATTTCTGCCGGGAGTTTCATTCAGCCGGTGAACCGGCATAACAGGAAACAGGTGATCAATTGCCCATGCGTCCGGCAGAGACTGGAAAATACTAAAATTTCCATAATATATATCCGCCAGTACGTCTTCAATGCCTTCCAGCTCGGTGGGAATCCTTTTCAGTTTTTTCACGTCCGCAGCGATTTTTTTTAATACATGCCAAAAGATATTTTCGCCCATTGCCCGTTCACGAAGGGAAATATTGCCGTGTTTAAAAAGCTGCCGGATTTCATCCCGATAGTAGAGCGCATCATTATAACATTCCTGCAGATTTTTGAGATTGATTAAATTAAGGACCTCCATCAGGTTGCTGATCATTTCATGGCTGTCTTCATCAAGCTTTTCAGGAACCGGCAATGGTTCAAAGCTGCTTACATCAATGATATTAAATAACAGTACGGAATAATACGCAACCGTTACCCGGCCGGATTCCGTGATAATGGTAGGATGGGAAATATCCCGCTCATCAAAAATCCCCATGATGATTTCGATAATGTCCGCGCAGTATTCCTCCAAAGAATAATTGCGGCTGCTCGTAAAATTGGTGTGGGAACCGTCATAATCCACCGCCAGACCGCCGCCGAGATCCAGATAACCCATTGGCGCACCCTCATCAACAAGACCGACGTAAACCCGACAGGCTTCAGCAACCGCAGAGCGGATATCACGTATATTGGGAATTTGAGATCCCAGATGATAATGCAGGAGCTGAAGGCAATCGATCATACCCCGTTCTTTCAGGTACTCCACGGTTTCGATAATCTGGGTCATGTTTAGACCGAAAATGCTCCGGTCACCACCGGATTCCGTCCAGTGACCGCCGGCACGGGTTGAGAGTTTGCTCCTAAGACCGAGCAGGGGCTTAATGTCCAACTTGGCGGCACGATCAAGAATCAACGGAAGCTCACTGGGGATTTCAATGACAAAGAAACAATTAAAACCCATTTTCCGGGCGTAAAGTCCCAGATCAATGAATTCTTCATCCTTGTATCCGTTGCATATCAGGCAGGCTTCTGTATCTTTCAACAATGATATGGCGGCAATTAATTCGGCTTTGCTGCCGACTTCCAGGCCATGATGATAAATGGAGCCAAAATGAGTCACTTCCTCAACCACCTGCTGCTGCTGGTTCACTTTAAGAGGATAAACGCCCCGGTAATCCCCTTTGTAGCCAAAATCTTCGATGGCAGATTTGAAGCTTTCATGAAGCAGAGAAATCTGTGACTGGAGAATATTTCCCAATCGCAGGAGGACCGGCATACCCAGCCCCCGGTCCTCAATCCCGGAGATGATATCCATCAAGCTGATGGCATTGGCCGGTTCGCTCCCTTTGGACTTGATAATGATCTCTCCTTTTGCGGATATATCAAAATACCCACCCCCCCAGTTGCGGATTCCGTATAAATCCACTGAATTTTCTATGGTCCATCTTTCCAGTGAAGCAATATTTTTCATGCATTGATTCATTTGAGATTGCCTGTAATTAATTTCATCGTGATTTCAGAAAAAATCACCGATGTAATTGCTTGTAAATCGGCTGATTCACAACTACCAGTATCATAGGTGCTATATTCAACTTCCTAAGTTGCATTGCCGGGGATATATTGCGGGATGTTCCGGCTTGGCTCATAGCGGTTTTGGCCGCCTCGAAAATGAAGCTTTTACGGTACTATTGATTTTACAACTTTTCGCGAAGGTATCATATCTTGAGCAGAAAAAAAAGTTTTGTCGCCCGATTATCCAAACAACCACGGCACCATTAATTTTGCATCAACTATCGCATGTGTCACCAAGTTGCATACTTTAGCATGCATGCAATAATATATAACAAAAAAATCCCGCCGGGCAAGTATTTATTCCGGCGGGATTTTAAAAAATGGTCTAACCAGCCATGGTGAGAAACAAACCAGCAGCCACTACCGTACCAATAACTCCGGCGACATTCGGCCCCATGGCATGCATGAGCAGAAAATTGCGCGGATCCTCCTTAGCACCAACCGTTTGCACCACCCTGGCGGCCATGGGCACCGCGGACACCCCGGCAGCCCCAATCATGGGATTTATTTTTTCTTTGGAAAAAACATTCATAAGCTTAGCCAGCATAATGCCGCCAAAGGTACTGAAAGAAAAGGCAACCAGACCCACAACAAAAACCAGCAACGCTTTCGGAGTTAGAAATTTCTCCGCATTCATGGTACCACCAACCGCCAGCCCCAGGAAGATGGTAACAATATTCATCAACTCATTCTGAGCCGTGGATGACAGTCGTTCAACAACCTTGGACTCACGGAAAAAATTCCCCAACATAAACATGGCCATCAAAGGAGCTGAAGCCGGCACAAAGAGACAAATCAGCAGGCAGGTTAACAAGGGAAAGATAACTTTTTGTCTGCCACTAACCGGCCTCAATTGCCGCATGCGAATAAGGCGTTCTTCTTTGCTGGTACACAAGCGGATGATAGGCGGCTGAATTATCGGCACCATGGCCATATAGGAATAAGCCGCCACCGCTGTTGCCCCCAACAGATGCGGTGCCAGGGCTACCGTCGTAAAAATAGTGGTTGGCCCATCGGCGCCACCGATAATCCCGATTGAGCACGCTTCCGGAATTGTAAATCCCATAGCCAGAGCAGCAAAAAAAGCCGCATAAACACCCAATTGAGCCGCGGCTCCCAAAAGCAGCGTTTTAGGATTAGCAATCAAGGGACCAAAATCAGTCATGGCTCCCAATCCGAGAAAAATCAGCGGCGGAATAATCTCCCATTCCAAGCCATAATGATAGAACACCCCGAGGATCCCATGGGCTTCCATCAAGTGAGTTATGGGCAGATTGACCACAAAGATGCCAAATCCTATGGGAACCAGCAGCAGGGGTTCATATTTTTTCCTGATGGCAAGAAAAATCAGAATAAAGGCCACCAGCCACATGATCACATTACCAAAGGTTAAATGATAGATGCCGGTTGACAATAACAATTTATGCAGCAAAGATTCCATTTTTCACCTCATGAAAGATAAGGAAAGGCTTTTCAAATCACTCATTTTTCCTTAATACAATTACTTCTTTTCCTGGGAAGAAGGAAAGCGACCCAAGATAGCATTAGATATTTTAAGGGAAATTACCAACATACCCAAAATCATAAACACAGATGAAAAACCCGCAGCAAAAATGCTCATCGCTAAATACCATTTTTCCATATTTATACCTCACGTTCAGACTAACGCGGACTTTGCCCGCAAATAAGCACTCCAATCAGAGCTTTGCATAAGTTTCTTCATCAGAACCTTTGCCTGACGGCAAATAACCCGTGAAGCACTTAACATTTTCTTATTTTTCAAACAAGAAAATAACCTGTAAGGGACTAAACTTTTGCCAGTCCAATTACCAGCATCCCATGAATGATACAAGCAATATTTTTCATATCGGCCCTGAATAACATTATGAGCGCGAAATATGCTGCAGCAACAAACATGCCATAAAATGCCGTCTGTTGTTCATTCACTATCTATCAAACCACTTCACAGGTAAGCAGCGATAAATCAAGCTCATTATTTCACTCTTCATTTTTCACCCTTCGTTCTATTGTTAAGCTCAAAATTCAGGCATAAACGATGAAAAGTCACCAGCCCCGGCCCGGCACAAAAGCCTGTGTAGCAATACCTTGACCTTCATCATCTCTTCATATAGAACTTGCGATGTCCTAATCAGCCAACCAAGCTATATATTGAGCAACCCATGACAACCTTCAACCGCATCGACGAATTCAGCCGGCATCCGAGAAAGGCCCTCTTCAAACTGGCGCTGCCCACCATTACCGCCATGGTGGTGCAAACCACTTATAATATGGTCGATATGGTATTTGTCGGCCGCCTGGGAACTGCATCACTGGCGGCGCTGACTTTTTCCTTTCCGCTCTATTTTATTCTGGTTTCGGTGAATAGCGGCATGGGAGTGGGATTGAATTCGCTCATTTCCCGACAATTGGGTGCCGGGGAAAAGGCGGAAGCGGAAAACAGTGCCATGCACGGGCTGGGCATTGCCCTGGCCTCCGCCCTGGGGCTGTTTCTCCTTTTCCTCTGCATGTCTCGCCCGATTTTGCAGTTACTGGGGGCAAAGGAACAAGTACTCGAGCTTGCGGTCAGCTACATGAATATTATTGCAGCCGGCAGTTTTTTCATGTTTTCTTCCTACGCCATTCACAGCACTTTTACCGCCCAGGGTGATACCCTTACCCCGATGAAAGTGCAGATCAGCGGCCTGCTGCTGAATATCATTCTTGATCCACTGTTTATTTTTATCCTCAAAAAGGGGGTTTCCGGAGCAGCCATAGCCACCATTATTTCCCAGGGATGCGGCCTGCTGCTTTTCACCTGGTATCTGCGAAAAAAATCGACATTACAACTTTCCCTTAAACGTTTCTCCAGCCGGTTGGCTACCGTAAGAGAAATTTTCAAGGTCGGCATTCCCGCCAGCCTGACCATGCTGCTGATGGCATTTTACATCATGTTTCTCAACCGCTTCATGGCCCATTTCGGCACCGAATATGTGGCGGCTTTCGGCATGGCATCCCGTCTCGAAAGCGCCGTGGTCATGCCCCTGGTCGCTTCCGCCATTGCCCTGTTGACCCTGACCGGCATGTTTCACGGGGCAAAACAATTCCCCCTGTTGATTAAAACCTTTCATTTTGCCCTGAAAGTAAATATTATCTACGCCTTGGGCATGGGAATACTTTTTTTTATTTTCCCAACCAGATTCCTGGGCATCTTCACCTCCCGGGCGGATCTTTTGAGCATCGGAGCCGCCTATATGAGGATTGAGGTTTTCACTTTCCCCCTGATGGCAATCAATATCACCGCCAATCGAGCCATGCAGGGGATGGGATTAGGGCTGCCCGGAATTACCATGAATTTTATCAGAATTTTTGTAGTTGCTATTCCCCTGGCATATGTGTTTGTTTACCTGTTAAATTTTGGTTACCTTTCCATTGCGATAGCCATGGTTTGTGGTGGCATTGCCGCCAATCTGACCGCTTTGACCTGGTTACGCTCAATCTTTGGTAAATTAAATCAGAAAGAAGTCGAAAAAGAGGAACAAATGCTTAAATTTTTCAAAAACATCCTGACTCAAAATAGCCGGGGAGAACACGATACAGCGGCGGTAGAAGATGAGCTGCAACTGGCAACCTGCATGCTGCTGTTGGAAGTCGCCCATACTGATGGAATAATTCAGCCCCAGGAGGAACTGCAAATTCAAACCGTCATCCGAAAACGGTTTTCCCTGTCCGAAGCTGACAGTGATAAACTGATTGAACGAGCCCGAAAAGACCAGGCTGAAAGTGTCGATCTCTACCCGGTAACATCAATGATCAACAGGCATTGGCCAACGGAAGAAAAGTTCCGTTTACTGGAAAACATCTGGCAGATCGTCTATGCCGACGGCATTCTGGATCAACATGAAGATCACCTGATGCACAAGCTGGGTACTATGCTGCAGCTTTCACACCGGCAGTTGATTGAAGCCAAGCTTGAAGCCAAAAAATCCATCACCTAAAGCCTGTCTGAAATTATTTACCGGGGAATTTTCATGAAAGTAATCTGCGAATACTGTCAGGCCAGATGCCGGATAGATGAAGCAAAAATTCCGGCAGCCGGTGCCCATGTCCGCTGTCCATCCTGCCATAAAGTTTTCTTCCTGAACCCTGAAGATGACAGGATTCAGGAACAGGAACAAACAGCAGAAGCCACATTACTTCCAGACGAAAGTGAAACTGAACTCCAAGCTGAAAAGCCACCGGCATCTGAAGTTATGGCGGACAAACCGGCAGTTCAAGCCAAACCCAGACCAGCAACCAAAAGCACGACAATCAGGTTGCAAAGATTCATCACTTCCCGACCACTGGTCATAAGCTTAGCGGTTACAGTCCTGATCGAAATCATCCTCCTGATTCTCTGGGGGGCCGGCCAGCAGCCGGCTATTCAATCAAAAAGCTCACCACTCAGCATCCCGACTATTTCTATCCAGATTAAAAACCAACTTATTCAGGAAATAACTTCCCACTCCCTGGTGGGTAATGCAGCCATCAATCAACAGGGACATGAGTTGTCTCTGACCCTGCTGGTTGACCAGTCCACACCGCCGGCCTATGCGCTGAAACTGGGCAGGCAGTTTGTTGAAAATTTAAAAAGGCTGACCGGCACCAGAAAGCCTGACAAAAACCTCACAGATTTCCCAACCTACCAGTTTCACCTGTTCGTCTATTATCCCAATGGCAGGGAAGTCACCGATAAGCTTTCAAATACCGGCGATATCAGGGATAACTAGGCGCAAGCTTCCATGTATCATTCTTTTATCATCTATATTGTCATTATCCTGGTGTACAGCACCCAGGTACCGCCGGAAAGTCCCAGCTTTACCATCGGCCAGACCCTCATCCTGCAAGCCGCCCTCTACCTCCTGTTCACCCTGATAATCAGGATCAGATTTTCAGCGATTATCCGCCGATTTCAAAACCATAAAATGACGGCTGAACAACTTCCCCTATCCTACGACCGCAGCATTACCCAACTCAATATTCTGGCGGTGGCCGCCTATATCCTGACCGTCTACATGGTCAATATCAAATCAGTAATTGCCACCCTTCCCCTGGCTTCAGCCAGCTCGGCATTGAACAATCTCATCGCTTTTGGTCTTTTCCTTATCTATCAGCTCATCATCTGGGAACACGCCCACAAGGTTTTCAGCAAACTGCTGACCTTTGAAAAAAAACGCTCGACCTACTGCTTCCGGAAACTGTTTTTCGCTCTCGGCATCATCGCCCCCTGGCTGGCAATCATGGGGATTACTGATCTTATCCAGCTTTTAGCCCCGGAGCTTTTTCGGCATCTCCTGCAGTCACCAGCCATAGATATTGCCTTCTTTGCTTTTTTTCTTCTTATTCTCTCGGCCATCGCCCCGCCGCTGATGGTCAAGTTGTGGGGCTGCCGCCCCCTGCCACCGTCGGCACTGCGAACATCATTAGCCGATTTTTGCCACCGGGAGGGAGTCAAATACAAAGAAATTATGCTTTGGCCTTCGGTTGAGGGAAGGATGGTAACTGCCGCGGTCGTCGGCCCTTATTTTTTCAGCCGCTACCTGCTGATTACCCCTGGGCTGATAGAAATCCTCAACCCGGAAGAAATCAACGCCGTCATTGCCCATGAAATCGGTCATGTCAAGAGACATCACCTGCTGGTATTTCTGCTTTTTTTCCTCAGCATTTTTCTGCTTAACTATGCTTTTTTTGAGCTCCTGGTCAGCTGGCTGCTGACCACAATTCTGATACAACATCTACTTTTATCTTCGCCCCACCAGCAGGCGAATATTATTTCGCTGGCATCCACGATTCCGCTGCTGCTGATTTACCTGCTGTATTTCCGCTTTGTTTTTGGCTATTTCCTCAGAAACTTTGAACGGGAAGCCGATCTTTATGTTTTCTCCGCCCTGGGCACAGCTGAACCCTTGATCAGCGCTTTCAAAAAACTTGCCTGGCTGATTGGCGATTACGGCCAGCGGGCAAACTGGCATCATTATAACATTCCCCAGCGAATCGATTATTTACGTAAATGCATTGGAAATCCAGCCCTTATCAGGCGGCACCGGCACAAGGTAAAAGCGGCATTGCTGGTTTTCATCCTCTGCGTCTCCTCTCTCGTCCTGCTGGGATCCCGGTTAAACACCGCAAATTTACAGCAATCACTGAACAATCGTTTTCTGATTAAAGTGATGGAGAACTACTGCCGGGAACATCCCAATGATGTCAATGCCTTAATCAGCCTGGGATCACTCTATTTCGAAGAGCAACAGTTAAAGTCGGCCCGGAATTATTTTGAATCCGCCCTGGCACTGGACCGCAAGCGCCCGGAGCTGTTGAATAATTTCGCCTGGCTGCTGCTGACTGCTGCTGATCCGCAAATCCAGAATATTGAGCGTGGTTTCCAGCTGGCAAAAGAGGCTGCGGCCATCAAGCCGGCACCCCATATCCTCGACACCCTGGCAGAAGGTTACTGGCGCCGGGGATTTCCCTGTGTTGCCCTGGACCTGGAGCAAAAAGTCCTGGCAGCAAAACCAAAGCAACTGGAGATCTACCAGCGGCAGGCGGAAAAATTCGCCCGGGACTGCCATTAATTGGATTAATTGTGTTAATATTAATTGGGGTCATATTAATTGGGGTCAGAGTAAAATTAAATTGAAACTCATCCATCCCATAACAGTTTTATCGGCAAAAAATCGCCGAACAATCGCATACAGAACCGACCTGAAAACGGCGCGAAATCATCGATAAATTGAAAGTCCCGTTGCCGTTTTCAGGCGGCTGATACAGGTCATTAGGTCGGATGAGGCAAATAAAGCCTTGAGTTCGCGTTGTTCCCACAGGCAGCTTTCTGAGCCACCGATATTCCCGTTCGGTAACATTTTAAGCAAAAGACTTGTGTGGGGGTAAAATATTACCGAACGGTAATATTTTACTTGACAGGCACTCCATGATACGCTATATTGCCGATCGGTAACATGAATACTCCTAAGAATCCAGAGCAGCTTGGCGCCGCTATTCACGCAAGACGCAGACAGTTAAAGGTTACCCAGAAGGATCTGGCAATGACCTGTGGTACGGGTCTGCGCTTCATTATTGATCTTGAGAAGGGCAAGCCAACCTGCCAAATCGGAAAGATCCTACAGGTTCTCCATGCCCTGGGGCTCAAACTCCAGATCACTATCCCTAGTGATGACACTGGACAATGCGAAAAGCCATGAATAACCTGATCGTTTATCTGAATGCCGAGAGAGTCGGAACTCTCGAACAAGACGATAGTGGTTTGATGCGATTCTCCTACAATCAGGCATGGTTGGAAAAGCCGGGCGCCATGCCCCTCTCTCGTTCACTGCCTCTCCAAAGTGAGGTGTTCTCGGGGAAAAAGGCCAGGCCTTTCTTTGCAGGTATACTGCCTGAAGAGCGACCACGAGAAATCATAGCAGAGATTTTTGGGATCAGCGACACCAATGACTTTGCAATGCTAGAGAGGATAGGAGGGGATTGCGCTGGCGCTGTCAGCCTGCTTCCTGAAGGCATTGCTCCGACAGATCCGAAAAATGCCCAGTATCGCGAACTGAGCGAACCGGAGTTGCGACAACTCGTAGCCGAGTTACCCCGTCGTCCCTTAATGGTTGGCAGAGATGGACTGCGACTCTCACTCGCCGGAGCACAGGACAAATTGCCCGTTATCGTTCATAACAACAGAATATGTCTCCCTCTTGGCGGTACTCCCAGCACCCACATACTGAAACCAGAACCAGATCGTTTTCCGGGCCTGGCCGCCAACGAGATTTTCTGTATGACTCTAGCGCAGGCAGTTGGCTTGAACACGTCCAATACAGAATATTGTCCGATTGGAAAGAAATCGTGCATTCTAGTTCGAAGATATGACCGTGCGACTGATGAAGATGGCAGTACGACCCGACTCCACCAAGAGGACTTCTGCCAGGCATTGGGATTTCCGCCGGAGCGAAAGTACCAGGCAGAGGGCGGCCCGATGCTTAACGACTGTATTTCGCTGCTTCGGGACTGGTCCACTGCACCAGTTCTTGATATTCCCAGCTTTATCAACGGCCTGATTTTCAATGTGTTGATCGGCAATGCCGATGCTCACGGCAAGAACTACTCGTTTTTGTATTCTGGTGGCGAACGACGACTATCTCCCTATTATGATCTTGTCTCTACTCTTGCATGGCCTGACCTTTCCAAAAATCTCGCGATGAAAATTGGTGGCTGCGAATCAGTCAACGCATTCATGATTGGTGACTGGAAGAATATGGCAAAGAAGGCTGGTCTTGGTTGGCCGATGGTGCGAGAACGAATGGCTGAAAGCTGTCATAGTGTTTTGAACAAGCTTGGCGAGGTCCAGACACAAACCAGAGAATACAGTGATTCCATGGTCACACTACTTTATGAAACCATAGGAGATCGCGTGGCCAGAATGCTTGAAGCGCTTTCCAAGCAAGATCACTAGCCGAACCAAAGGATTCAGGTGACAAGAAATAGCTACGCCATTTCTTGCACCTGATCCGCGAAGTTATATAAAGAAGACAGTGCAGATTGGATAGGTTTTGATCTGAAAGAAGAGGATTTTTCAGGAAAAACTGAAACTGGATATCACTTCTTAGTAATCAGACCGTAAAAAACTTGGGGACAAACATGCCAAAGAAGGGCTTCAAACCGGCTATTTACTGAAAAGTCGTTTCTTCTAAAATCACCTCATAGCGGTAGCCAGCACCAAAATCTTTATTCTGGTGCAATATTCCTTCGGCTACCACCACCTCACCTACTTTCGGTGCATTTTCCGAGGTTATTGTCAGATCATATGTACCCTTGGTGGCATCACCGGTACCATCCTGCAGGTGAATCCAGTTTCTTTTCATGATATTTTGGGAGACCTTCACTACTTTCCCCCGGACCCGCACCTTTTTTGCGTCAAGCTTGTCTTTCCGGGCGTATAATTCACTGATAGTAAAAGCATTGTCGCCACTGGCCTTTTCGACGGCAACCACTGCTGCCTTTTCCAGGGACGGCGCCCCACCATGGGGAATCTTCATTACATCTTTGTCAGACGGCATGGGGCAGTTTCCCGGAGCACACTTTTTCTTCATCCCGACTTTGGCCATCCCGGACTCGGAAGCGACAGCCTTACCGGATGAGAAAATAATCCGGTCAAAGGTCCGCTTCAGAGTATTACTGGCAAAACCGGCCATTTCAATCCCCTGAGACAAATCCACTACCTGTCCCACTGAAACCTTCATCAGCGGAGTTGCCACCCAAAGTTTTTCACTGCCGGTATCCAGAAGCACGTACGTATAGCCACCACTATCCATGGTTTCCACTATTTTCCCGTGAATTGGTGCGTTCAGCTGCTGCGTGGACTGCCCCTGGGCCGCCTTGTTTGAAGGAAAGGCCCCGGCTGACAAAGGCGCCAGCATGAAGACCATCAAAACCAAGCCTATTTTGACATATAAAGATACTTTCATTTTCAACTCACTTTCCATACCTGTTCCTGAAAATCCTAAAAACGTTCTCAGTCCGCTTTGGCGGCCCAACTTCAAAAAATAAGTAATTGTTCTTGGGGATGTACCGGCATGGCTCTCACTCATTCTCGCCTGCCGTCCATGGCCGGCTTGTGAGGACACCGCTAAAGCAATGTCCCCGATTGTCCGCCGCGAATCACAATGGGGGACAGTTTTAAAAACTGTCCCCAACCAGGCGGCCAATACCGCTATGAGCCTAGCCCGTACATCCAGGTTAATCGCTCTACCAACGCAAAACAGGTGAAAATACCCTTTTCCGACCATTTTAGCAAGTTATTTTGATTTTCTTTTTTACGGTTGATGCTGCCGCTATCCAGCAAGGCTACAATCATTAATAATCACGACTGTATTTTTCCCCTTCGCACACTTCTTCCACTTTTTCACTCACCAGAACCCCTTTATCCCATACCCGCCTGGTTACCTTGCGGCAGTTGGTATGCTGGTCCACGGGTCCGGGAATGGTTTCCACATACGTCCCATCATTATCATCGTAACCATGCTGGTCATAATCATTGTACGATCTATTACGTCGATAACCGTAGTTCTCAGTCCGTCGGTCATGATATATAGTTTCCCGATTCATCTGCTGATCCTGATCAACCGCGTTGCCAAGAATGGCCCCGGCCACCGTGCCTATACCGGCACCGAGCAAAGTCCCTTCGGTATCTCTGCCAATCGCCTGCCCGGCAAGGGCACCAATTCCAGCACCAATGGCCGCGCCCCTCTGGGTATTGTAGTAGCCGGGTGTAGAAGCACAGGATACCAGGCCAGCCAGTAAAAATGCCGCCACCAAAATCCGTATAAATAATTGTATTTTCTGCATGTCCGCCTCCTTTCATCGTTGCATTTTCCTTTTCCTTCTCGGACGAGGGCAGCCTGCAAAAAGTTTACCAGCGGTCATAGTTAAGTATTTTTTCTTGACTTATTAATACATTTGTTTTAAACGTTTGTATAAATATATTAAGGCAAAAATCACCAAAGAAAACCATGGCTGAAAAAAACACCAAACAGAGCATCCTGGACGCGGCTGAAAGACTTTTTGCTCTCCACGGCTACCACCATACCTCACTGCGGAAAATAACCGGGGAAGCCGGAGTCAACCTGGCTGCGGTCAATTATCATTTTGGTTCCAAAGAAGCGCTGCTGAAAGCAATATTTGAACGCCACTTGATCCCCCTCAACAAAATCAGACAGGACAATATCAAAGCAGTTCGTGAGCTGGCCCAGCGGGAGAAAAAGCCGCTGCGGGCAGCCGATATTATCAGAGCGTTCATTGAACCCACCCTGAAATACCGGGACAGCAAAAACGGCAGCAATTATTTTATCGCCCTGGTGGGACGGGCAATGACGGAACCGGACGATACAGTCAGAAACCTTTTTCTTCACCATATCAAACCACTGGGATTTCTGCTGTTTGAAACCCTGAAGGAAGCCCTGCCGGACCTTAATCCTGAAACCCTCTACTGGCGGCTGCAATTTACCGTCGGGACCATCAGCCACATCATGCGGACAACAGGAAGACTGGAGATGGTTCCCGACAATATCACCCTAAACCAGGATGCCGACTCCCTTATCGACCAACTGCTCCCTTTCCTGACCGCCGGGCTGGAGGCACCATGACCAGGCAATGGCTGACCGGAAAGATTATTTTCTGCGGCACTCTCCTTGCCCTGGCAACCGGCTGCGGCCTGTTTCAACCTGCCAGGCAACAGCTGACAACCGTCCCCGCGGCCTTCAAGCATAAATCTACCGGCACCACCGGAATTGGCACCACTGAGCCCTGGTGGCAGGCACTGAACGATCCCCGGCTGAACCGGCTGATAGAAACCGCCTTCAAACAGAATCTTGACCTGGATCAGGCCTTCGCCCGTCTCCGGCAATCACAGGCATTGGTAAAAATCCAGGCCTCGGCCCAAAGGCCCTATCTCAATTTTGAAGGGCAGGCACATCGCGATCACCAGCCGGGAATCCTTGAAGACAGCACCGAAAACAATTACCGACTTTCCCTGGCGGCCGGTTTTGAAATTGACCTCTGGCAAAAACTGGCTAAACGACGTCAGGCAGGCAGCTTGGAAGCCACAGCCGGCAAGGAAGAAATTAAAATCCTCTACCTGAGTCTTTCCTGTCAGGTAGCAGATCTTTACTACCTGATTATCGAAAAACAGGCATTGCTTGCCCTGACCGAGGAAACCATCAAATCATTCTCCGACACTCTGGATCGGGTTGAGTTTCGCTACCGCCAGGGTTTGGTACCAGCCCTTGATGTTTATCAATCGAGGCAAAATCTGGCATCCGCCCGGGCCAGACGGCCAGGCGATGAAGCAAACCTGCTGACTACCAGACAGGCCCTGGCAGTTCTAATGGGCCAATTCAACATCGAAAAACAGCAAACTTTCGCGGTTTCCCTGCCGGATAATCCGGCCATGTTCAATACCGGCGTTCCGGCAACCCTGCTGCAGCAGCGCCCCGACATCAAGAGCGCCTGGCTGCGGCTGCAGGCCGGCGACGCGAAACTGGCGGCCGCAATTGCCGATCGTTTCCCCACCATCAGGTTAACCGGCAATATCGGCTGGTCACAAACTGCCTTCGGCACCACGCCGGTGATCGGCACTTTCTGGCAATTGCTGGCCGGCTTCACCCAACCGCTGATTGATGGTGGCCGGCGGCGGGCGGAAGTTGAAAGAAACCGGGCGGTGGTGCAGGAATTATTTGCCGGCTATCAGCAGAAAGTTATCGTGGCGGTGGGAGAAGTTGAGGATGCCCTGATCAGCAATAAAACGATTGCCGAACAGATTAAACACCTGAAAGATGAAGAATTTGCCACTAGGCAGGCACTACGCCTGGCAACAGATAGATACCTGCAGGGCCTTACGGATTATCTACCGGTATTAACCGCCCAGCAATTTCATTTTGCCGCCCGACGGCGGCTGCTGGAATCCCGGCAACAGCTGATGGCCAACCGCATAAGCCTGGTACGGGCGGTTGGCGGGCAGTGGATGACTGAAACATTCAGGAACCGCCGGTCAAAATCCATGAAACAAGGAACCTCCTCATGAGTCAACGAAAAAAGTTTTTCACCTTTTTCATCCCTTTACTCATCCTGGGAGTTGGAATAGTGGGGATGAAATACCTGGTCAGCCACCGGCGGCCCCCGAAAAAAGAAGTCAAAACCCAGCCGGGTGCCCTGGTTGAAACTATTATTGTTCATCCGGAAAAAAGGCAGATCAACATCTTCGGTACCGGAACCGTACAGCCACGCCAGGCGGCTACCATTGCCCCACAGGTGAGCGGCAAAGTGGAAAATGTAAGCCCCAAACTGGTGGTTGGCGGTTTTTTCTCCACCGGCGAGCTGCTGTTTTCCATCGAAGAGGTGGATTATCAACTGGCCGTGCAAAGTGCAACCGCCAACCTGATTAAAGCAGATGTGGAGGTACTGAAAATAAAAAGCCTGGCCAGGGTCGCCCGTCAGGAATGGAAAAGGCTGCAACCAGACAGCGAGGAAGAACCTAACCCGCTGGTCCTCTATGAACCCCAGCTACAGGGAAGCATCGCCCAGCAGACAGCGGCCCGGGCCCAGCTTGAACAGGCGAAAATCAACCTTGAACGGACAAAAATCCATGCCCCTTTTAATTGTTTTATCCGCAGCGAAAAAATTGATTTAGGACAGTATGTCAAAATCGGCAACCCGGTAGTTGAAATAAGTGGAACCGACAACGCTGAGATTATTGTGCCCCTGCCCCGGGGGGTTTTTCGCTGGATTGACATACCCCGGGGCCGGCAACAGCAGACAGGGTCTCCCGCAACCGTGACTTTTACAGACCAGCAGCAGACCTATGAATATCACGGACGGCTGGTTCGGGTTCTTGGTGATGTTGATCCCCGCGGCCGGATGTCCAGGGTGGTAATAGCCGTTGACGATCCTTTCCACCTGCGGAAGAAAACCGATAGCTACCTGCCGGAGCTTGAAATCGGCATGTTTGTTAATGTCAACATTCATGGACAGCAACTGGAGCAGGTTATTTCCCTGCCCCGCGAGGCCCTGAGAGATCAGGAAACCGTCTGGGTCGCAAAACAACCCTGGGACAGCCCCCTTTTAAAACGCAAAGACTCGGGGACAGTCCCGGTTTTGTTTAAATTACAGATCAAACCGGTAACGGTAATCCACCGGCAGCTGAAAACCGTCCTGATCAGCGCCGGGCTCAATGACGGCGACCGGGTAGTGCTGACCAACCTCAACGGAGCGGCAAACGGGATGAAACTCAGGCCGGTAACCCGGGAAAATCAGTCATGAACGGCGGCGCGGTAAAATGGATGGCCAACAACCACGTGGCCGCCAACCTGCTGATGCTGGTTCTCATCGTCGGCGGCTTGATTATGGGAATTTCCCTCAAACAGGAAATTTTCCCTGAGGTCATCCTCGACCGGGTGCTGGTTTCGGTTGCCTATCCCGGAGCCGGTCCCGAAGAGATTGAAGACGGCATCATCCTGAAAGTCGAGGAAAATCTTACCGGCATCGACGGCATCAAGGACATTCAATCCCAGGCGGCCGAGGGCATCGGTACCATCATGGCGGTCCTGGAAGACGGGGAAGATGCCAATCAGGTGCTGCAGGACATCAAGAATGCCGTCGACCGGATCATCACCTTCCCCCAGGACGCGGAAGAACCAATTGTCAGCATCCTGCTCAATCGCCAGGAAGTCATTTCGGTGGTAGTCTATGGCAATCTTTCCCCCCGGACATTGCGGGAACAGGCAGAAATGATTCGGGATGACCTGCTGGAAAAACCGGAGATCACCCAGGTGGACCTGGGCGGCGTCCGTCCCTACGAAATTTCCATTGAAATTCCCGAGATCAACCTGAGACGCTACGATCTAACCCTTGAACAGGTTGCCCGGCGTATCCGCCAGGCATCCCAGGACCTGCCGGCGGGAGAGATCAAAAGCAAAGGCGGCATGATCCTGGTCCGGACCAAAGAAAAACGCTACTGGGGACCTCAATATGCCGACATTGTCATCATCAACAATCCCGACGGCACCGAAGTTACTCTGGAAGAACTGGGGCAGGTAAAAGATACCTTTGCTGAAACCGACGAAGAAGCCCGTTTCAATAATCAGCCGGCGGCCATGATTAAAGTATTCCGGGTGGGCAAGCAAAAACCGACGGACATTTCGGCAATGGTGAAAAAGTATGTTCATGATAAACAGCTGCAACTGCCGGAATCGGTGAAGCTGGACACCTGGAATGACACCTCTGAACTACTCCAGAGCCGGATGAACCTGCTGCGCAAAAATGCCCTTTACGGCCTGGCGCTGGTCTTCATTGCTCTCAGCCTGTTTCTGGAAATTCGCCTGGCGCTCTGGGTCATGCTGGGCATTCCCATCTCATTCTGCGGCGCCCTGCTGCTGATGCCTTTTATGGATGTTTCCATCAACATGGTCTCACTTTTTGCCTTCATCATGGCTTTGGGTATTGTGGTTGATGATGCCATCGTCGTCGGCGAAAATGTCTATGCCCACCGGCAAAAGGGTGAGCCGTTCAACCAGGCATCTGTCAGAGGAACAATGGAAGTTACCGGACCGGTGGTTTTTTCCGTCCTCACCTCCATTACCGCCTTCATCCCCCTGCTGACCATTGAAGGCATCATGGGGAAATTTATCAAGGTCATCCCCATGGTGGTTATCAGTGTTTTGCTGATTTCCCTGATTGAATCAATTTTCGTCCTGCCGGCCCACCTGTCATGGGGAAAACTCCGTCCCCCGGCCAGCGGTTTTTTTGGCACCATTGAACGCCTGCGGCTAAAATTCGGTAAAGCCCTGGAACGCTTCATCCAGGGGCCCTACCGCCGGTTCCTGCGCCGGTCTCTGCATAATCGCTACACAACCCTGGCGGTTGCCCTGTCCATTCTTCTGATTTCTCTCGGCCTGGTGGGTGGCGGCATTATCAAGTTTCGCTTCATGCCGGCAGTGGAAAGCGACATCATCATGGTTTCCCTGGAAATGCCCCAGGGAACTCCGGTGAAACAAACCGCCGGGATTGAAGAACATCTGGTCAAACAGGGTATGGCCACCATCGCTGACTACGATAAAACCCTGCCGGACGGACAAAGCATTTTTCGCCATCTCTACGCGGTGGTCGGCGGCAACATTGCCAAGGGTGGCCCGGCAGGAGGTTATGCCGCCAGCAGTTCAAACCTGAGCGATATCGCCCTGGTGCTCATTCCCAGTGAAAATCGTGAAATTACGGCAACGGAGCTGTCCCAACGCTGGCGAAAACGGGTCGGCGAAATCCCCGGCATCGAATCCCTGGTTTTTACCTCGAACCTGGTACATATGGGAGCCAATATCGATATCCAGATCGCCCATGATGATTTTCACATCCTTAAGAATGCCGCGGACCAGATAAAGCAGACCCTGGAAATGTATCCGGGAGTCTCAGACATCGCCGATAATTTTTCCCAGGGAAAAAGAGAACTGAAAATCAGGTTAAAACCTGAAGCCCGCACCCTGGGCATCACCGAAGAAGATCTTGGGCGCCAGGTACGCGCTGCTTTTTACGGGGCTGAAGCCCTGCGTCTGCAGCGCGGCCGCAGCGAAGTCAAAATCATGGTCCGCTATCCGAAGGCCGACCGCGAACATCTCAGCAGTCTGGAAGACATGCGTATCCGGACCGCGGACGGCGGTGAACTACCCCTGGAGCGGGCCGCCGAGATAACCGCCGGCCGAGGGTACAGCGAAATCAATCGCTACAACCGCAAGCGAGTTATTGATATCACCGCCAATGTGGAGGACCGAACCGCCAACGCCGAGGAAATTATTGCCGATATCCAGCAGACCGAGCTGACCCAGCTGGCCAGAGATTATCCCGGACTCAGCTTCTCCATGGAAGGAGAAGAAAAAGAAAGGCGTGATTCCGTCAACAGCATGAAAAAAGGTTTTCTGCTGGCGCTGCTGGGGGTCTATGCCCTGCTGGCCATCCCCTTTCGCAGCCACAGCCAGCCGCTGCTGATCATGACCGCCATTCCCTTCGGGATGGTCGGTGCCCTGTTGGGACATCTGATCATGGGCTACGATTTAAGCATCCTCAGTATCTTCGGAATTGTCGCTCTATCCGGGGTAGTAGTCAATGACTCTTTATTGTTCATCCACACCATCAATACCAACCGCCGGCGGGGAATGAAACTGCTGCCGGCGACCATCAGTGCCGGCACCAGGCGTTTCCGCCCCATCATGCTGACCTCACTGACCACTTTTTTCGGCCTGATTCCCATGATCCTGGAGCAGAGCATGCAGGCGAAATTCCTCATCCCCATGGCCATCAGCTTGGGGTTCGGCATTATGTTCGCCACCGGCATTACCCTGATTCTGATTCCCAACCTCTACCTGATCCTGGAAGACATCCGCCGCCTGCTGGGCCTGCGTCCCCGGGAAAACAAACAAATCTCACCTTGACTCCAGCGCCTTCACCAGCCCGCGGATCATCAGGTTATACGGGGTTTCCATCCCCACCCGCTGACCATATTCAACGATTTTACCGTTGATAAAATCCACCTCAGTCCGACGTTTATTCTCAATATCCATCAACATGGACGGTTTATGGTCGCCGGCATTGCTCATATAATTGATCGCATAAGGGTAGTATTCCCAGCCCAGGGAAATTTCATTGGCCCGGGCCACCTTGATCGCTTCCTTAGCTAACTCGTCAACCAGCTGAAAGACAATCGGGTCGCGCATGGCCTCGGCCATGGTCATCCCGGTCACCGCGCAGACGGGATTCATACAGGCATTCATAATTGACTTCCGCCAGACCATATCAATAATGTTCTCCGTCCGTTCGGCGGCCAGGCCACCTTTGGACAGGGCCGCGGCAATGGCTTTAGCCGCCGGTTTGCTGGCCGGATCAAGTTCCTGCAAAAGATGAGGTGGATGGTGAAAAGCCATATGAACCTGGCCGGGCTTCACCAGGCCACAGCCATAGTTAACCACTGCCCGGAGGATTGCTTTCTTTTCCAGGCTTTCAGCCAGGACCAGCTCGGTATCGATGCCGTTCTGCCAACTCACCACATACATGCCCTGACGATAAAACCCCTGGATGGACGAGGCAATCAGGTGAAGAACCGTTGCCTTGACCGTAATGATAATAACATCAGGGGGATCTTCCGCCAGATCATCAATATTGGTAATACCGCGGCTAACCTGCTGCTGAAAATTTTCCACCCCTTCAATAACAATTCCGGAATCAGCCGCTGGCGCCACCAGCTCCGGCACGATATCACACAAGGTGACATCATAGCCTCCTTTAGCCAGGAAAGCAGCAACAATACAGCCCACCGGCCCGGCACCAATCACGGCAAATTTTTTAAAGCTCATTTTCGTTTTACTGGTCATAGTTGGCCTCCTTCAACCTTCATCCTGATAATTATTCAGCACTTTCAAGGATTCCAAAAGCTTTGGAGTCCAACAACTTCATTCCGTTTTGCTGCAGAATATCGATAGCTTTATCCGTCTCACTGAAACGGAAAATCATCACCGCCGAATTGCTGACAAAACCAGCAAAAGCATACATGTACTGGACACTGATATTGGCATCCTTCAACGGTTTCAAAACATCCGCCAGGCTGCCGGCCTTATCGTTGATCTCCACTGCCACCACTTCATCCACCCGGGCGGGAAAATGTTTTTCCATCATCACCCGCCTGGCCTTGGGAACATCGGAAACCAGCAATCTTAAGACCCCGTAATCGGACGCTTCCGCCAGCGTCAAAGCCCGCAAATTAATCCCCGCGTCACCCAGCGCCCTGGTTGCTTCATAGAGACGACCCGGTGAATTCTCCAGAAAGATTGAAATCTGTTTCAGTTTCATTTTTCCCACCTCCAGTTAAATTCTTACCATATTCAGTCCATACCAACAGGACTGTCCATTATGATCTATTAACCAATATAATCCACACGATAACATTTTCAAGCCCTGGCGGCAAATTTTAAAACCGGCAACCAGCGGAGATACTCCTGCATCACCCATGCCATCCGTTCAGCAGCTACACGGTAAGCAGTTTTTCATTATCCTTCAGCAGTCGAGTCATAAGCTCCCCGGTATAAACAACCTTGACCCCAAGCGTTTCCAAGACCTCGGTTACCCCCAACTGATCAGCACAGGCCCTGCAGGCCAGCAGTTCAACCCCGGCCCCCCGCAGATCTTTAAGACCGGCCTGAATCTGTTCATTTTTACTCGCCAGCTTTGTCGTCGCGCCCCAGATAATGATGGTCACCTGGTCCCACCAGCCACGCAGCAGAGAGTTTTTCCCGTACATAAACACCATTTTCTCTGCGGTTTCCAGCTGATCATTGGTCCAGAGAATATACAGATGATCCATAAACCACCTCCCTGAAAAAGATTTTTATTTACTTCATCCCTTTTATCACCACAAAGGCCCCTTTGCCATAACCATTTTCAATCTCGGCCGTTGTCTCAGAGTCTAAAAGTGTCTGGACCACTTCAAATTTTCGGAAGCCAGCCGTTTCCAAAGCTGTGAGAACCTCGGGAGGTGAGAAAAATTCCGCCTCCCGGTAGAATTTGCTGTTTTCTTTCCGTTGCTGATATTGCCGGCCAAGATTACTGTTCTTATCCACAAAGGCGACCACAATAAATCCAGAGTTCTTAAGAACCCTGAACGCTTCCCTGAATGACTGCACCAGATCGTCAACAAAACAAATGGTGGTCACCATCAGGACAAAATCGAAGGATTGATCGGCAAAGGGCAGCAATTCGGCCACCCCGCGAAAGACCTTGATGCCGGCGGCGGCAGCCTTTTTCAGCATCACGGCAGCAGGATCAACCCCGGTTTTAATCCCCAGGGGCAGGGCAAATTTCCCCGAACCAACACCCACTTCCAGCCCCTGGCCCTGCCCGTCATGGATAAATCGCCCGATGGCCTTGAGTTCAACCTCATAGATATCCTGATGATGATCAAACCAGGCATCATAGAGATCCGCGTGCTGTTCAAATGGTTCTGTTTTCGGCATTAGTTCCTGCTCTGCTACCAATCAGTTCAGTACGAAGTAAAGGCTGCCTTTAAAAATCAGCCGGACTGCGAACCGCAATCCCCGGCCGATTCAAGACATGGGTATAAATCATGGTCGTCGAAACATCTTCATGCCCCATGAGTTCCTGCACCGTACGGATATCATAACCGCCTTCCAGCAGATGGGTGGCAAAACAATGGCGCATGGTATGGCAGCCGACATTTTTCACCAGTCCGGCCTTCTCCGCCGCCTTCTTAACCACCCGCTGCAAGCCGCTTTCGTGCAGATGATGCCGGCGGACCTCGCCGCTGCGCGGATCAACCGACAAACGCCTGGCTGGAAACAGGTACTGCCAACCCCACTGTTTGGACGCGTTCGGATATTTGCGCGCCAGGGAAGGCCAGATATAGACACCGGCAATTCCCTGTTCACTGTCCTGCTCGAACAGTTTGCGAACCATGACCAGATGTCCCTGCAGCAAGGGCACGTATTTCTCCGGCAGGACCGTCAGCCTGTCTTTCTGGCCCTTGCCATCCCGAATCATGATCTGCCCCTGGCTGAAATCAACATCCTTCACCCGCAGGCGCAGGCATTCCATCAAACGCAGGCCACCCCCATACAACAAACCGACCTGCAGATGGTACACACCGTCCAGGTTGACCAGCAAGCTTTCCACTTCCTCCCGGGACAGGACCACCGGCAGACGCCGTGGCTTTCTGGCCCGGACAAAATCACTGAAATCTCCAGCATCATTACCCAACGCTTCCCGGTAGAAAAAAACGATAGCGTTTAAAGCCTGATTCTGGGTACTTGCTGACACTTGGCGCACCCGGGCCAGGTAATTAAGATATTCTCTGATTGCCTCACTGCCAAGCTCCTTCGGTGACTTTAGATCATGAAAAGCAAGAAACCGGGCCAGCCAGCTTCCATAGGACTGCTCTGTACGCAGAGAATAATGCCGGACACGCAAAGCATTTCTGAGTCCTTCAAAGGCATCAATATAGCGATTTTTTGCCTCGGCTACCAGGGAACCGGCATCACGAAAGGTCTCCGGTTCAGGAGACTCTTTTTCCAGATCAATTTTCAGAAAATCACTATACAAAATGCCCAGCGCCGCTTTGGCCTGTTCCACCTGCCAAGGGCTGCCATTTTCCCCCAGATCGGCAAGAAATATTTCCACATCCTGCCGATTCCGCATCCGTAGCGGCTTCCCCTTTATAGACTTCGCGAATTTTTCCGCCCAGCGAACATACCAGACAGCCTTTTCAACCGGAACTCCTGTTTTAATCACGATATCTTTGTAAATCTGCCAAAATTCCTTGACTTCCTTTCTCTTATCTCCCATAATGTTTTCTCCGGTTAAAACTAGATATTGGGAATTAGAATATGTTTCAAAAGCATATATTATTGCAATATACTGAAATATTAAATATTGTCAATTAAAGAAAAAATATTATTCAATAATTCATGTTTCAGTATAATAACAAGTTGAACTGAACCGCTAGCGCGGAGCCCTCCAGTACTAAATCCATCCAAAACAAGTAGCTCCTTTGTCTTTGCCAATTCCACCCTATAGCGTTTAATATACCTTCAGGGCAATCATTTCGATTGTCC
>JAYEKE010000031.1 GCA_034660915.1 Pseudomonadota bacterium | reverse complement strand
GCCCGCTGGACATTGCGGAAAGAATTCATATTCTTAAGCTCGGCTCGAATACCGAATTCCTCCTGGTCAAAGGGCCGGATGGACACATTGGCATCACAGCGGAAGCTGCCCTCTTCCATATTGCCATCACATATTTCAAGATACATGAGGATATCCCGCAGGCCCTTGAGATAAGCAACGGCTTCAAAGGAGCTGCGCATATCCGGTTCACTGACGATCTCCAGCAAAGGCACGCAGGCCCGGTTGTAATCAACATAGCTGCCCCCCGAATAATCGTCGGGATGCACCAGTTTCCCGGCATCTTCTTCCATGTGAATGCGGGTGATACCTATCCGTTTCTGCTCGCCATCGACCATAATATCCAGAAAACCAGCCTCGCAGATGGGCAGATCATACTGGGAAATCTGGTAGCCCTTGGGTAGATCTGGATAAAAATAGTTTTTCCGGGCAAAAACACTCTTTTCAGCAATGCGGCAATTGGTTGCCAGCCCGGCCTTTATGGCATACTCAACCACCTGGCGGTTGAGCACCGGCAGGGCCCCGGGGAGTCCGGTACAGACCGGACAGGTATTGGCATTGGGTTCATTCCCAAAGGTTGTAGCACAGGAACAGAATATCTTGGTTCGGGTCAACAGTTGGGCATGTACTTCCAGCCCGATAACAACTTCAAAATTCATTCTCGGCATTCTCCATCAGATAGAGGTTCCGGTAAAACGCTAGTAAATATTCAACTTTGGTAACTATTCAGCACATCTTTATGAAGTGCACTGCTGTGAGCAAAACCGGGACTGTCCCCGAACTTTTTTGGTTTAAAAGGGGACTGTCCCAGGCTTTTGCGGCGCATACCGACATTGTTTCATAGTCCGTAAACATCTGGGACAGCCCCCGGTGAACCTGGGGACAGTCCCGAGTTTACTCCTTATTGAGTAACGATGCAATGTGCTGAATAGTTACAATTTTCTCACAAAGCCGCAAAGACCGCGAAGAGTTCAAATTGCCATATCGTCAGTCGTTTTTCTTTGCGCTCTTGGCGTCTTGAGTGAGCGAAGCGAACGGGCGCGAGACAAAAAAATAAGTATTACTGCTTTTTTGAAAAGTGGTCGAATATTTACGTAAAACGGTAAACATTCGACTACGTTTTCAGAAAAGATAAAAATACTCTCACAGAGGCACAAAGTCACAGAGAACCCGAGTCATTTGCCCTCTGTGACTCCGTGTCTCTGTGAGAAATAATAAAAATTTGTCAATCTATAGACAAAGTCGAATATTTACGTAAAACGTTTATCAGGCTCTTGATATCACCGGTTTTTTCAGGTGCCAGTCGGTTGCCTGTTCATAGTGATAGGCGGCCTGGAGCAGGCAATCTTCAGCAAATGGGCGGGCGATAAGCTGCAGGCCAATGGGAAGTCCTCCACTGCCAAAACCACAGGGAACCGAAAGAGCCGGCAACCCCGCCAGGTTAACCGGAATAGTTAATATATCAGTTAAATACATTGACAAAGGATCAGCTACCTTTTCACCGATTTTAAAGGCCGGAGTCGGCGAAACCGGAGACAAAATAAGATCGCAATGGGAAAAAACCTGCTCAAAATCCTGTTTGATCAACGTTCTGATCTGCTGGGCTTTTTTATAGTAGGCATCGTAGTAACCGGCGGACAGGGCATAAGTGCCCAGCATGATCCGCCGCTTTACTTCGGGGCCAAACCCGAGGGCCCTGGTTTTACAATACATATCAAGCAGGCCAACGGCATCCGGCACCCGGTAGCCATATTTCACCCCATCATAACGGGCCAGGTTTGAGCTGGCCTCAGCTGGGGCTACCAGATAATATGCTGCCACTGCATATTCACTGTGGGGCAGGCTGACTTCCTCAATCTCGGCCCCAAGGCCGGTAAAAACAGTAATGGCCTGCTGAACCGCTGCCCGGACTTCCGGATGGATATCCCCGGAGAAATACTCTTTGGGAATGCCGACTTTCACCCCCTTGATATCCGGTTGCAGGCCGGCAAGATAATCTGGAACCGGGAGATTGACGGAAGTGGAATCATGGGGATCGTAGCCGGCAATTTGCTGCAACAGTATCCCGGCATCGGCAACCGATTTGGTCAGAGTACCAATCTGATCAAGAGATGAGGCAAAAGCCACCAGGCCATAGCGGGAAACCCGGCCATAGGTGGGTTTCAACCCCACCACGCCGCAAAATGAAGCCGGCTGCCGGATGGAACCACCGGTATCAGAACCCAGGGCGGCAATACATTCGTCCGCTGCCACCGCTGCCGCCGAGCCGCCACTGGACCCGCCGGGAACACAGTCAGTATTCCAGGGATTTTTCGTCTGCTGATAGGCGGAGTTTTCATTGGAAGATCCCATGGCAAACTCATCCATATTGAGCTTTCCCGAAAAAACCGTCCCAGCCTGTCGCAGTCTGGCAACCACCGTGGCATCATAGGCCGGAACATAATTCTCCAGCATGCGTGAAGCACAGGTGGTAGTCATCCCTTCAGTGGACAGCAGGTCTTTAAGACCAATGGGAATCCCGGTCACCGGCGAAACAGTCTCCCCGGTGGCCCGCCGGGAATCGGCACTTTCAGCCTGGACCATGGCCACCGATTCATCAACCAGGAGATAAGCTCCAATACGATCATCGATGGCCGAAATCCGCTGCAGTACCGACCTGGTAATCTCAACTGAACTAACTTCACCCTGCTGCAATTTCTGCCGCAGAGATGCCAGTGTTTGAGCATGTAATTCCATGAAAACTACTCCTAAAACGGGGCTTAACCACAACCCAGATTTTATTTTACTTTACCATGAAGGACTGAAGAACATGAAGTTCAGTTAGAAATTCTTCAACCTCTTCATTTCTGGTTACATATTTTTCTAGTTTTTTATACCCCTCAATGGGGTATTACATACGCCTCGGTGGGGACAGTTTTTAAAACTGTCCCTCCCCCATTGGTGATTAGCGGCGGACGCGGGGACATTGCTTTAGCGCGCCCCACAAGCCGGCCATGGACGGCCGGCGAGAATGAGCGAGAGCCATGCCGGAACATCCCTGTAAATTTTTTGCAGCTTTTTTTAGAGCAACTCAGAAAGTTGAGTTATATCAGACTGGTGCTGAAATATCGTTCAATCCGATCCGGCAGGATGGTCACCACCCGTTTATCCGGACCCAGTTCATTAGCTACTTTAATTGCCGCCCAGACATTAGCGCCCGATGAAGTCCCAACCATGGTGCCCTCAAGACGGGCCAGGGAGCGGGTGGTTTCAATGGCGGCGGCGTCGCTGACCGTCACCACCTGGTCAATGAGAGAAACATCAAGCACCGGCGGCACAAAGCCATCGCCAATCCCCTGAATCTGGTGCAGACCGGGCTCCTGCCCCAGGAGGGCGGCGGAATTTTCCGGCTCCACCGCCACTATCCTGATATGTGGATTCTGTTCTTTCAAAAACTTTCCGGCACCTCCCAGGGTGCCGCCGCTGCCCACTCCGGCAACAAAGGCATCGACGTTACCCTCCAGTTGCTTCCAGATTTCCACCCCGGTGGTCAGATAGTGAACTTTCGGGTTGTCGGGATTTTCAAACTGGCCCATGATATGGGCCTGGGGAATTCCCGCAGCCAGCTCCCGTGCTTTCTTAACCGAACCGGTAAGACTGTCAGCTGCAGGCGTCAGCACCAGCTCCGCCCCCAAAGCCCGGATAATCTTTTTCCGCTCTTCGCTCATATCTTCGGGCATAACAATAATAACCTGATAACCCCGATGAATGCCGACAAAAGCTACCGCGATACCGGTATTCCCCGAGGTGGCTTCGACAATAACCGAGCCAGGCTTCAGCTCTCCACGTTTCTCCGCCATGGTAATCATATATTTTGCCACCCGGTCTTTGACACTTCCTCCGGGATTCAGATACTCTCCCTTGGCAAAAATCGGAATCGGGGCAATTTTTGTCAACCTGAGAATCGGGGTATTACCAATCACATTGAGAATGTCATAAAATTCCATTTATACGGTCTCCTGGAAATCCAGCTGCCACTCACGCGCAACGAAATGTTGCAAAAAAAACCTGGGTAGTTTACTATAATCTCGTTGATAAATAAAGTTATTTTTCCCGCGGGTTCACATAGAGGATAATATAATTCAAGTAACTATCCAGGTGCTTTTTTCAACACCACCCGTTCGCAATGCTCACTTGAGAACACAGAGATTGAGCGCAAGCTTTATACTTTTTGAGTAATACTTCAACGAAACTAAATTCGCAATGGGTGTAAAAGAGAGTTTTTTCTCTGTGACCTCTGTGTACCCTGTGGTAAAAATCTCATGCCAAATAATTACAAATTTAAAATATTTTTCCCTAAACCCCGTTTGTTTTTCGTCTGGCTTATCGCCTTCCTGCTGTTGTCGGCTCTCAGCACTACGATGCCGGCGGCAGCAGCCGCTGATATTGATTTTCTCCAACAGATTACCCGAAAAGAATATCCCCATGCCCACGTGGTACTGGCCCGGGAAAACGAATCCATCAGCTACTCACATTCCGGCGAATCACGTTCAGAAGATGAAATTTTCCTGACCATTCTGGATGATCAGGGAAAACGGGAACAGGCTGTCCAATCCTTCCATGTTAACCGCTCCTACAGCAGGCTGGACATAACCCTGGTGGAAATTATCAAAGCCGATGGGAAAAGGATATCCATTGATGTTGCGGCAAATTCCAAGGAAGATACTTCCAGCCGCAACACAAACATGAATATATACAACCCTAACCAACGGGTAATCAGGGTTTATATTCCGGGGCTGGAAATCGGCGATACTATCCATTACCAAACTGTTCGCGAACGTTTTAAACCCATAATCCCCAACCATACCTATGGCATGGTCCTTGGCCAATATTTTTTTCCTGTACACGCTTACCATTTCACTCTGACCGGGCCGGCAGACATGCCCATGCACCACTTGATTAAAGATAACATCGAAGGCTGTGTTTCCTATAAAGAAAAAACCGGAAAAGGATTGACCACCAGAAAATGGATTTTCAGCCAGGTTCCGCCGGTAATCCCTGAACCATCAATGCCACCCATCAGCCAGGTGGCCATGCGACTCTTATTCTCTTCACTGGATTCATGGGAAGCAATCTCCCGCTGGTATTTTGAGCTGGTGGAACCTAAACTGCAGCCAACTGCTGAAATGGTGGCCATGGTTAAAGAACTGACGGCCAACCTGATCACCCCGGAAGATAAAATGGCAGCCATTTTCTATTTTGTCGCCCAGCAGATCCGTTATATGGGAATTACCGAAGAATCCAACCGACCGGGGTTCGAACCGCACCAGGTGGGTCTGACCTTCAGCCGCCGCCATGGTGTCTGCAGGGACAAAGCGGCATTGCTGGTCAGCATGCTGCGCCTGGCAGGGATGCAGGCAAATCCGGTTTTAATCAGCGTCGGCAAAAAGCTGGATCAGGAAATCCCCCTGCCCTATTTCAATCACGC
>JAYEKE010000030.1 GCA_034660915.1 Pseudomonadota bacterium | reverse complement strand
GGGGGCACTGAGCTTCCTGATGAATTAAAATCCAGAGTCTGTATAACCGACAACGATCTTTTTGACGATTCTGACAGTTTCACCCAGGAGATTTACGAATCAACTGACATTGTGTTATCGGAAGTAAAATTTAATATTGCTCGGGCATTTGTCGATGCCAGCCGAGCTCAGGATATGCTGCCGCCGGAGATGACTGATGGGGTCATTAAAAGTGCGACCTGCTACAGCCGTCCAATATACAAAACCGAATTACAACCTGATGCCGAAATGATCAAGGTTTTACTGGAAAAATACTATATACCTTACCATGCATCTATCAGCGCGGCACTCCAAAATAAAAAAATAGCACTGGCCATGGATTGTCACTCTATGGCAGCAGTTGCTCCTTCAGTTGCTCCGGATCAGGGGGAGAGACCACTGATCAATTTAGGAGACGCCGAAGGCAAGGCTTGTGATCCTGTTGTTACTAAATTGTTGCAAGATAGTTTTATTGAGATATTTGAGCTGAAAGAACAAGACGTTACCATCAACAGACCTTTTAAAGGCGGCTACATTACCAGAACTTATGGTAACAAACCAAAACCCTGGCTACAAATAGAGATGAACCGAAGTTTGTATTTATCTGAAAAATGGTTTGATCGAGAGACCTTGCGGATTGACCCAAAACGCTTGTTGGAATTAAATACCAATTTCAAAAAAGTCCTGTTGACATTTTATCGTAAATTGAAATCGCTATCTCTTTTACCAATAGAATAACTTTCCCGATGTTATTCGTCTGAGTTCAAACTTGTTGTAAGAGGGGTAAGAGCCGTAAACGATTAAAAAAGGCAAAGCCGATTCGGCTTTGCCTTTAAAAACTGACAGTTTTATTCAGGTTATTGGTTAATTTTCAATAACATGGTTGCCGGATCAAGTTGAATAGCCGGTTGATTTACACTGCTCTCACAACCTTTGATCACTTTAAGATATATTTCCTGCCCCTGGGGCTGAAGCTTGACAATTGCACTGAAAAGATCATCCAGATCACGCAGCTGTACGGGAATACCATCGGCGGCATTTTCCTGCTCATGGCGGTGAGTCCGAGCAGTAAACCATACCGGCAATTCCAGCTCAACCGCCAGGTCATGGATGGCCAGTAATTGTTCCCGCTGCGAGGCGGAGAAATTCAAGCCGTCAACCAGCATCAGCCGGGGGGCAAAAATATCCTGATCCAAAAGCTCAATTACCCGCTCCTGGAGACGGGCGGCAGAAAAGTTATCAGCATTAAAGGTCATAATGAAACGATGGGGCAGAATTTCCTGCCACAGGACATTACCCTGATCTACTTTAAACTGTTCAATCAGGTTGTAAAATACCTCCTTGTACCAGAGGTTTACTTTGCGAACGGGATCTTCAAGGCTGATATGCAAAACATTTTTCTGGCGCAAAAGCGCATTTAAAGCTACCTGAATCAATAATGAGGTTTTTCCCACTCCGGCCCGCGATAAAATTGCCCCAAAACTTCCAGGAGCAATAATTTCATCGTTTTGATCCCCAAGAGCATTTAATGGATTGCGTACAATAAGATCATTTTTCAACATCACAATATTCCTTTGTCTAAGGTAAATTATCCGTGACTTTGCCGGCTGTGACTCTGTCGATAACAACCGCTTTTTCTGCAATTTAAGCAACATTTTTCTTTGATTCGGCATACTTTTTAGCCAGTTCCTCACCAACACTCTGAGGCACTTTTTTATAGCTGGAAAACTCCATGGTAAACTGGGCTTTCCCCTGAGTGGAAGAACGCAGAACGGTTGAATAACCAAACATTTCAGCCAGGGGGACCTGGGATTCAATCACACACATGGCACCTTCATCCTGAGTACCGAGGATAATCCCCCGACGCTGATTGATTGTTCCCATCACTGACCCCTGAAATTCAGTGGGGGTTTCCACCACCACCTTCATAATCGGCTCCAGAATTGTCGGGCTCGCCTTGGCATATCCCTCCAGGAAAGCGCCACGGGCTGCCGCCTGAAAGGCCATTTCAGATGAATCAACCGCGTGAGAAGAACCATCATTAATCACTATTTTGACTCCGGTAACCGGAAATTCCATTTTTGGACCCTTGCTCATACAAGCCTTAAAACCTTTTTCACAGGAAGAAATATATTGGGTGGGGATGGAACCGCCAACAATCTTGCTTTCAAAAGCAAAATCATCATCAGCCACTGGTTCCATATAGCCGGCAACCCGACCAAACTGGCCGGAACCACCAGTTTGTTTTTTATGAATATAATTAAATTCAGCTTTTCTGGTAATCGCTTCCCGATAGGCAACCCGGGGCTGGCCGGTTTCCACTAACGCACCATATTCCCGGCGCATACGCTCAACATAAACTTCCAGGTGCAGCTCACCCATTCCCTCAATAATGGTTTCGTTGGTTTCATCATCCACATAAGCTCTGAAAGTAGGATCTTCCTTTGAAAAACGGTTCAGGGCCTTGGACATATTGACCTGGGCCTTATTATCCTTAGGCACCACGGCCAGGGAGATAACCGGACTGGGCACATACATGGAAGTCATAGTCAGGTTCAGGTTGGGAGCGGCAAAGGTATCACCAGACACACAATCAACTCCGAAAAGAGCCCCGATATAACCGGCAGACAGAAACTCGATCTCTTCCATCTGGCTGGCGTGCATACGTACAAGACGACCAATCTTTACCTTTTTCCCGGTACGCACATTAATGACCGTGTCGCCTTTAGCCAGTTTTCCCTGGTACACCCTGATGTAGGTCAACTGTCCGTAGGGACCATCCTCCAGTTTAAAGGCCAGAGAAACCACCGGGCCTGTATGTTCACTGGAAAGGGTTACCGGTTCTTCATTTTTATCCAAATCAAGAGCTTCATTTTTTATTTCTACCGGACTGGGAAGAATAGCATTCACCGCATCAAGTAGAGGTTGAATACCCTTGTTTTTATAAGCGGAGCCGACAAATACGGGAGTAATTTCCCGGTTCAGGGCTCCGTCGTGCAAAGCGCTATAAATCATTTCAGCCGGGATCTCCTGCTCCTCAAGAATCGCCTCCGTCAGTTCATCGGAAAACATGGAAGCCGCGTCAATCAATTCTTCTCTTTTGGCTTTTGCTTCCGCCTGCAACTGCGCCGGGATTTCCTCAACTCGAACAATCTCACCATTGTCACCATCAAAATAGACAGCTTTCATTGCCACCAGGTCGACAACCCCTTCAAAATCGGCTTCCAGGCCGATAGGTATCTGGATGGCAACCGCGTTATGTCCCAATTTATCCCGTAGTTGTTCGATCACCCGGTCGGGGTTGGCACCGCTGCGGTCACATTTATTAATAAAAGCAATGCTGGGGACCTTATATCGTTTCATCTGTTGATCAACGGTAATGGATTGGGACTGGACTCCGCCAACGGAACATAGAACCAGGATGGCACCATCCAGCACCCGCAATGATCGTTCTACTTCAATGGTAAAGTCAACGTGACCCGGGGTATCAATAATATTAATTTCATAATCCTTCCATTCACAAGAGGTAGCAGCCGAGGCGATGGTTATCCCCCGCTCCTTTTCCAGTTCCATGGAATCCATGGTTGCCCCAACCCCATCCTTACCTTTCACATCATGGATGGCATGAATACGATCAGTATAAAAAAGAATGCGCTCAGTCAAGGTAGTCTTACCCGAGTCAATATGAGCACTGATACCAATATTCCTAACGTTCTGAATGTCCTTGTTCATTTTTCCATTTCCTTTAGTTCCAGTAGTAACGTTCAAGTTAACCAACCGGCATGTCAATGGTTTACAACAACCAGCCATACCGGCTTAATACAAAGGGCCGATTAATTTCCCCGATTTCGCAAAAATCCGGAATCGGGATATTTGTAATCTCTAACCTGTTATAATTATTGATAATGATGGGACACTATTCGATTTTTCACGAATCCATCAATGTTGTGGATAGGATAGGGATGAAGTGAAGTTTGTCAGTTATTTAATTGTTTTTCAACTCTCCAGACGATGTGCACAGCAAACAAGCAACAATTATTCAGGACATTCACCCTGAAAGGGTGCGCTTATACATGAAAACATCTAGAGATGCAAGGACTTTTTGCCATGTTTCTTAAAAAATATTAACTATTCAGATGATATCTCAAACAGTCTCTATACGGGGACAGAATTCAATTCTGTCCCCTTCGAAGAGGGCGAAGCAATGTCCCCGCAGAAGCGGGATATGCACGGCAGTTTTTTCTTGATACATCAATGCCACTATGGTAAAAACTGTTTTATGGTTGACAAGAAAAATGATCAGAAAAAAGCCTTGCGTAAATATCGCCTGCTGAAAACAATCAATAAATTCATGGTTTGGATTGGCGTTCTTTTCATCCTCTATGTTGCCTATGCTTACATCATTTATTTTTACACCCTTTCACAAGCCAGGTAATTTCCACCCGGAAACCAGTGTTTCCGGATGGGCAATCAGCTCTCTGCTTTCTGCAGTCACCTTAACCATCTGTTTTTCCAATGTTTTACTGACAGCTGACGGCTGATCGCTGAAAGCATTCATCAGGAAATGAATGTTTCCGAATGAACACTAAGAAATATTCTCCCATTCCCCCTTCAATTTGAGTAATCATGAGCAAAAAATGGAAAAATAACCACCATTTGCCGAGGCAACCAAAAATCGGCCTGGCCTTAGGTGGAGGGTCAGCCCGTGGCTGGGCTCATATCGGCGTCATCAACGAACTGGAAGAAATAGATGTCATTCCAGATATCATCTGTGGGACATCCATTGGCGCCCTGGTAGGCGGGTTTTACCTTGCTGGACAACTTGATGCCCTGCGTAAATGGCTCCTGCAGTTGGAACGTAAAGAAATCATCAAATACCTTGATATCCGCTTGCTACGCGGCGGTGGCTTTGTTGAAGGAAGCCGACTGATAGATTTTTTTCGGCAACAAATGGGTGACATCGCTATTGAAAACCTGCCCAAACCTTATGCCTGTGTTTCTACTAACCTGGAAACCGGGCAGGAAATCTGGTTCCAGGAAGGACCGCTGCTGGATGCCATCAGGGCTTCCATTGCCACTCCGGGAATTTTCACCCCCGTTCACCTGCACAACCGCTGGCTGGTGGATGGTGGCTTAGTTAACCCGGTCCCGGTTTCCGTCTGCCGGGCCCTGGGAGCTGAGCTAGTCATTGCCATCAACCTTAACCAGGATCTTATTAATCGGCATACAGGTCATTTAACCCATGCCTATCAACATGATAAAGATGAGCCCAGCGTAGAGACCTCTCTTTTACACAAAATTTCCGAAGAGTTAAAACAACGGACGGACGCCATGGTCTCTCAGTTCTTTGAACCAAAAATCCCTACGCCTGGTCTTTTTGATGTGCTTGCCGGTTCCATTGCCATCATGCAGGATCGCTTGAGTCGCAGTCGCATGGCCGGCGATCCGCCTGATATTTTACTGAATCCGCGTGTTGCCCATATTGGCCTGCTGGAGTTTGATCGGGCAGCGGAAGCTATCGAAGCCGGGAAACAGTGCGTTACCAGTATGATTCCAGCCATTAATTGTAGAATTTCCGCAGTCTGCCCGCCAAACGGCAACCAACCATCATGAAACCGGTTAAATCGCCGCCTCATCATCCCCTGCCACCAAAGCTGTATCACTATGAACTGGAAGATGGATGGGAAGTCCTGGCCGGTAGAACCAACACCGACAATGACCGCTTGAGTCTAAAAACCGCCCATCCGGATGACTGGTGGTTTCATGTCCGGGGTATGGCGGGCAGCCATGTCCTGCTTCGCAGGCAAAAAGGGATGGATCCTGATCGTCAAATACTGAAACAGGCTGCCGCCATTGCCGCTTATCATAGCAAAGCCAGAAGCGGCGGAACCGTGGCCGTCGCCTGCACCAAAGCCCGTTATGTCAGCAAACCCCGTGGGGCAAAACCCGGAACCGTAGCAATCCGCAAAGAAATCACATTAAAAGTCAAACCATCATTACCAGATGAACTGAAAGCTGACCACTGAAAGCGTTCATCAGGAAAAAATAGTTTCCGGATAAACACAAGCTAGCTCCCGGCACTTTCAACCGGCAGACTAATCTCCACCCTGGTTCCTTTACCTTCTTTACTTTCAACCCTGATCATTGCCTGATTATCATCGATAATTTTACGGACCAGGGGCAGACCCATGCCGGCGCCTGACATTTTCGTCGTAAAGAAAGGATCAAAAATACTCTCCAGATCTTCCGCCGCGATACCCCGACCACTATCAATAATCTCGACAAGGACCCAGATATTATCAGCTGCCGTAGTTATGATGGTTAACCTGCCACCTTCTTCCATCGCCTCCGCGGCATTAGTCATTACCTGCATCAGGGCAATAATAATATTTTTGCGATTGACAAACACCGGGGGTAAATCAGCGGCAAATTCCTTTTTTACTTCTATCCGGTTTCTCTCCAATAACCGGCTAAGCTGCAACAAAGTATCATTGATTATCACATTGATATCTTCACCCTGCCTGATACCATCAGGAACCAGCCTGGAATCGGCAATATCCTTGACCATCCGCTCCAAACGCTCAGTTTCTTTAATAATTACCTGGGCATATTTTTTCTTCTGGTCGCTATCCGGCAATTCGTCAATAATCCGCCGGGCAAAACCGCCAATGGAAACTACCGGATTTCGCACTTCATGGGCAACCCCCTCAGCCATCTGATCCAAAGCCTTCTGACGTTCTTTTTCAACCTGTTTGCGATAACCACTGCGGATTTTCAACAAGGACCTGACCCGGGCCAATAATTCCTGAAAATTAAACGGCTTGGTAACATAGTCATCAGCACCAAGATCGAAACCTTTAACCTTGTCCGGAATTTCCCGCTTGGCAGTCAGCATCAGGACCGGAATATGCCGGGTAGCTTCATCTTTTTTCAGGATTTCACAAACCTCAAATCCATTGAGTTTGGGCATCATCACATCCAGCAAAATCAGATCAGGATGCTGTTCCCGGGTCATGGAAACTGCCTGTTCCCCATCATAGCCTTCAATGGTTTCATAGCCAACCGCTCTCAACCTTTTACGCAGCAGTTCAACATTGTCCATATTATCGTCAACAATCAGGATTATCTCTTTCATCGCTTTTCCCCGGATAACAGACCGGCAATAATATCCGGAAAGGTATGCACATCAATGGGTTTGGCCACATAGGCGTTACAACCGGCAGCCAGGCTTTTTTCCCGGTCACCGTGCATGGCATGGGCGGTAAGCGCGACAATGGGAACCTTAGCAAAAACTTCGTTATCGCGAATCCTTCTGGTTACTTCGTAGCCATCCATACCGGGCAGATTGATATCCATTAAAACAAGATCAGGCGCCACCTCAGCCAGGCGGGCCAGGGCCTCGCTGCCGTTACTGACTCCAATAACATCATAACCCCGATGGCTGAGAATTTTAACAATCAAATCACGATTATCCTCATTATCCTCAACCGCCATAATCACCTGTTTCTGCTTATCATCCATCTTCTTTTCCCTGCTGGGCAAACCATTTATCAACTTCCGATAATAACAAATCTCGCATATTAACCCCTTTTTTGATAACCTTATTCACTTGATTTTTCAACTGGATAATCTCTTGTGGATCAAGATCTTTAGCCGTTACCACAATAATGGGAATCTGCCGCAGTCTTCCTTCCGATTTCATGTATTCAGCCACCTGAAAACCATCAATCTCCGGCATCATCAAATCCAGGATAACCAGGCCGGGGGCTTTTTCCTGTAACTTTGCCATGGCCTCCCGGCCACTGAAGGCCGTACGCACCTCCAAGCCCATTTCCGCTATAATCTTCCTCTCCAGATCAACCGCGAATGGCTCATCATCGACAATCAAAACATCTCCACTGATTTTCGAGTCATCAAGTACTTTCCCGATCTGAACCTCTATGTCATCCTTGCTCAACGGTTTGATAAAATAACCATCCGGGCCAATAATCAGACCTTCATCCTGGTTTTGTAAAGAAACAATAATAATAGGAATATTATCCAGTTCCTGATCATCTTTCAGCCCCTGGATTAATTGCCAGCCCCGACTCAAATAAAAACTAAGGTCGACTACCAGCAAAAACGGTTTGTCTTCTATAATCTTCGCCAACGCCTCTTCCAGGCCGAATGAGGCCACCGCGGTAAAACCTGCATCACCAAGATAACGTTGAATGGTACGGGAACGATCAGGATCACTGGCAACCGTAACAATCATTTTATTTAATTCCCGTTTACTTTCTTTTACCTCATCGGTCAACCCGGTGACTACCTCAGAATCAAAAACTTCTCCTGCCACAGGAGTATCAAGCACCTGTTTTTCGGTCATCTTCTTCATCATTTCTGCCGGCAGAGGTTCGGCAAAAGGGATAACAAATGAAAAAGTGGAGCCTTTGCCATATTCACTCTCAACCCAGATGTCACCATGATGCATTTCCACCAATCGCCTGGTAATACTTAAGCCCAGACCGGTACCGCCATATTTCCGACTGGCCGAGGCGTCAATTTGGATGAACTCACCAAACAGACGGTCCAGGTCTTCCTTTTTAATCCCGATGCCGGTGTCTTTTACCGAGATTAATAGATAATCTTTTTCGGGATCAAGACCGGCAGGAGAGATGCCCTGCCAGAAATCAGCATTCAGGGTAATAATCCCATTGCGGGAAGTAAATTTGATCGCGTTATTCAACAGATTAATCAATATCTGCCGGAGTTTATCCGCGTCAGCCATAATTTGCGGCAGATCAGCCGCAACTTCAACAACCAGTTTTTGTTGTTTATCTTCCGCCAACGGCGCGATGGTGTCAACCGTATCGTTTACGACAACCTCCAGGGACAGGGGCTTCAGTTCAAGCACCATCTTGCCGGCTTCTATCTTTGACAAATCAAGAATATCATTAATCAGGGAAAGCAGATGTTCAGCATTTCGTTCCACTTTCTCCATGCTTTCTTTCTGATCATCATTAATCGGCCCATCAACCCCATCAAGCAATAATTGAGTGTAACCGATAATGGAATTCATCGGCGTGCGCAATTCATGGGACATATTGGCCAGAAACTCTGATTTAAGCTGGTCCAGCACTTTCAATTCTTTGTTGGCTTCTTCCAATTCCATCGATTTGCGCTCCAGCTCAATGGTCCGTTCAGCCACCTTTACTCCCAGTTCCTTATTAAATTTTGCCAGCTTGTCATATAGCCTGGCACTTTCTATTGCCACCCCTAACTGCCGGGCTATAGTTTCGAACAAATCCATAAACTTTTCTGAAAAATATCCTTTTTCCTTTATTGATGCGGCAGTTAACACCCCGACAATCTTATGCTCGGATATAATTGGCGCCTGGACAAAAGACTTGTTCCCCTGTTTGGTAATCAAATTAGTGGATAATGGTTTACTGATTTTTTCAGCATCCGGCAGATAGATTACCTTGCCGGTCAAAAAGCATTCTCCTGAATAGCATTCCATCGTTGGCCGTCGTTCAGCGGTTTTGACAAATTCAGGACGCAGGCCCCGCTGATGTTTTATCCGCAGCATACCATCATCATCAAGCAGACGAATGGAACAATTATCCACCTCGAATTTATCCATCAGTAAATCAAGGATATTCTCCATAACCTGGTCAATATCCAGAGTTGAGGCAACCAATCGGCTGGCATCGTATAATACCGACATTTCTTTAACCCGGTGTTGCAACTCTTCCTGACTGGCTTCCAGTGAGAGAGATATTTTGCCGAAGATATCAAAGACATCTTCCATCTCCGAACCCTTGGTTTTCATATAATTATCACAAATCAGCCTGGCTGCTGATGAACCGACTGAACCCCCAAGACTTCGTTCAATCAGTAATGCCAACTCCATCCGGGCCTGATCACTCATCTCTGCCAGCTTATCAGTAAAATCTTCGGTGCCAAAAAAGTCAACCAGGGTCTTATGTGCTCTTTCCCTGCCGATGAATTTGGCCATCATCTTTTCAAGCTCAGACAAAGCCGGGAAATTGGCATAGCGCTTTTCACGAATAAAGCGATCAACGGTAGGTCGAAAAACGTCAACAAATTTCTCTGCCTGCCGCCGATCAATATCTTCCTGGGAACCGAGGAGAGAAACCGTAAAATAAGCAATAACATTGGCGGTCAAAGACCAGAACAGGGCATGGGAATATAAATCAAATCCCACCAGGCCAAACAATTCCGTCGGCTTCAACCACCATATATGAAAAGGGCCATCCAGCAGAAGGGAAGCCGACAGCCATCCTGAACGAATAAATGCGGGGATTAACAGGGTATAAACCCAGAAAAAAAAGCCCAGAGAAATCCCGCTCATAGCTCCGTAGCGGGTCCCTCCCTTCCAATACAAACCCCCAATGATTGCCGGGGCAAACTGGATGGCGGCTGAGAATGAAATGAGCCCCATATTAACCAGCATATATGATTCACCAATCAGGCGAAAAAAGACATAACCCAGTAAAATGACCAGCAGGATACCCAATCGTTTAATCTGAATCAGCCAGCCGGACAGGTCAGCCTTGATTTTAAGGGCCAGAAATATCGGCATGATCAGGCTGTTCAGCAGCATGGTACTCAGGGTAACGGATGAAACCACCACCATGCCGGTGGCAGCTGACAAGCCGCCAATGAACACCAGGATTGATAAGCTCATTTTAGAACGGAGCAGCGGCAGGGTCAGCACATAGGTATCAGCCATGGAGGCAAGCCCGCCTATCTTCAACAAACCGCCAAAAGCAATAGGAATGACAAACAGGTTGATCAGAAAAAGATACAGAGGGAGGAGACACATGGCTATTTTAACATGCTTTTCTTCATGATTTTCAATCACTGCCATATGAAACTGACGGGGCAGAAATATGATCGCCGCCATGGAGAGTACCACCATAGTAAACCATGACTGGTAGCTGTTCGCACGACTAGTATTAATCAGCAGCAGGTGTTTATAAAGGTCATTGTGGCTGATCTGATCAAGGATATCTTTAAATCCATCAAACATGCCATAGGTTACAAATATCCCCACCATGAGAAATGCCGCCAATTTCACTATTGACTCCAAGGCTACGGCAGCAACCATTCCCTCATGTTTTTCGGCAGCGTCCAGATGACGGGCACCAAAAAAAATGCCAAAAAGAGCCATTACCAGGGAGACATAAAAAGCAGTATCATAAAAAAAGGGGTATTTGTGTGCAAGAGCCATGGTCGGCAAGCCGACAATAGTCATGGGAGTTATCTCCGATTGTGAAGAAGCATGCACCAGAATATCAAAAGTTGTGGAAATAGCTTTCAACTGCAAGGCAATATAGGGCATAATGCCGACAATCGCAAAAACGGTCACCAAAGCTCCCAAGCGTGGACATTTACCGTAACGGGAACTGAGAAAGTCGGCAATGGAAGTAATGTTGTTTTCGTGGCTTATGCGGATCATCTTGCGGAGAATAAACCACCAGGAAAAAGCGGTCAGGGTCGGGCCGATGTAAATGGTCAAAAACTTGAAGCCGGTATTGGCGGCCTCACCGACACTGCCGTAAAAAGTCCAGGATGAGCAGTAAACTGCCAGGCTCATGGCATAAATATAGGGATTGGAAACAATACTTTTCCCCAGAGCTTCACGCCGGTCAGCATAGAAAGCCACGGCAAAAAGAAGAAGCAGATAGCCAAATGAGATCCCGGCGATAAGCAGATATCGGGGGTTTAATGAATGGGCGGTAAAAATATCAGACATACCCTGCAGTTTTCTCGTACTTTCTTTTTTACTCCCTGTTGTCCAGCAGAACCAAAAAAGCCCCACCAGCTTATGATTAATCTAGCCGGTGGGACCAACTTTGTCAAATATGATGTTTAATAACTAAGCAGCTCAGCTACCGGGGAAAGACTGAAGCCCGGATAAAATCCATCAAGACATACACGAGATAATCTGCTCACCGAAGGCCCGGCAGCCAACTTCTTGAGCCCCATCCATTTGCCTGGCCAGATCATAGGTAACTTTCTTGTTGATGATGGCCTGTTGCAACGCCTTTTCAACCATTTCCGCCGCCTCCGGCCAACCCAGCATGTCCAGCATCATCTTACCTGAAAGAATGAGCGACCCGGGGTTCACTTTGTCCAAACCGGCATATTTGGGGGCCGTGCCGTGGGTTGCTTCAAAAATAGCGATTCCGTCACCAATATTGGCCCCCGGAGCCATTCCCAGCCCACCCACCTGGGCCGCGCAGGCATCAGAAAGATAGTCGCCGTTCAGATTGGGGGTTGCCAGCACTTCATATTCAGCCGGGCGCAGCAGAAGCTGCTGGAAAATAGCATCTGCAATCCGGTCATTTAAGAGTATCTTCCCAGTTGGCAGGACACCATCATAGTTTGCATACAAATCCTCCTCGGTAATCACCTGATCAGCAAATTCATCCCGGGCCACTTCATAACCCCACTGACGGAAGGCACCCTCGGTGAATTTCATGATATTCCCCTTATGCACCAAAGTCACCACCCGCACCTGATGTTCAATGGCATATTCGATCGCTTTACGTACCAGACGCTTACTGCCTGAAGGACTCATTGGCTTAATACCGATTCCTGATTCCGGACGAATGTCGGCCCCCAATTGATCCCGCAGAAAAGCAATCAATTTTTCCGCTTCAGGAGAACCTGACTCCCATTCAATTCCGGCATAGACATCTTCGGTATTCTCCCGGAAAATCACCACGTCCAGAAGCTCCGGATGCTTCATCGGGTTGGGAACTCCATCATAATAGCAAACCGGACGCATACAGGCATACAAATCAAAATATTGCCGCAGGGCCACGTTGAGACTGCGGATTCCGCCGCCCACCGGGGTTGACAAGGGACCTTTGATAGCCACCCGGTATTTTTTGATTTCTTCCAGCGCCTCAGGAGGGAGATAAGAGCCGGTTTTCTGATAGGCTTTTTCACCCACCAGGAGTGGCTTCCAGGCAATCTGCCGGCGCCCCCCATAAGCCCTGGCCACGGCTGCATCAAGAACCGGCCGGGTTGCCCGCCAGATATCAGGACCGATGCCGTCGCCTTCGATGAAACCAATAATCGGATCATCCGCAACCAGGTATTCACCATTCTGATACGTAATCAACGTTCCTGGAATATTTTGATCAGACATTCAGTTCTCCTTAAAAAAAACCATTTATCTACGTTAGAAACTTATCAACTCAACTTTTTGAGTTACTCTAAAAACGCTGCAAGAAATCTCAAAAAATATCCGTGGATGTTCCGGCATGGCTCTCGCTCATTCTCGCCGGCCGTCCATGGCCGGCTTCCGAGGCGTCCGCCGCGAATCACATCGTGTGATTCGTTCGGCGGCCAATACCGCTACGAGCCAAGCCCGAACATCCTGCCAATATATCCCTGGCAATGCAACTCAGAAAGTTGAGTTATCAATAGAGTTTTACGCAAAAAGGCCATTTTTCAACTCAGCCTTCAGATTGCCAGATCTCCGTGCTTCTGCACATATGGAACCAACCCGCCTTCCGCCAAAATCGCCGTCATCACCGGTGGCAGTGCCGGAAATGATTCTTCGTACCCCTGGGTAATATTCTTAAAAACTCCCTTTTCCAGATCAGCTTCCAGCTGATCACCTTCTTTAATACGATCGGTATCACAGATAATGACCGGCAGCCCCACATTAATAGCATTACGAAAAAATATCCGGGCAAACGATTTTGCGACAACTGCACTGACACCAGCCAGTGCGATAATGGTCGGCGCATGCTCCCGGCTGGAACCGAGGCCAAAATTCCGGCCACCGATGACAAAATCACCTTTGGCCATTTTTCCCGCAAACTCCGGTCGTGCATCTTCCAGTACATGCTCAGCCAGCTCCGGCAGATTGGAACGCAAGTGAAACAGACGTCCCGGAGCTATATGATCGGTACTTATATCATCACCAAATAACCAGGCTTTTCCCTTCAACATAGTATTCTCCTGTCTTAAAGATATTTTCGCGGATCAACCAGTTTCCCGGCCAAGGACGTCGCCGCGGCTGTCGCTGGCGATCCCAGATAAATGAAGCCCTTGACATTGCCCATTCGTCCTTGAAAATTACGGTTCTGGGTTGCCAGACAGCGTTCTCCATCACCAAGAATTCCCTGATGAACCCCGACACAGGCACCACAACCCGGGGTATTGATTGAAGCTCCGGCATCATTGAATATTTCCAACAGTCCTTCCCGCAGAGCCTGTCCATATACCCGCCGGGAAGCCGGGGTCACAATCAAGCGGGTCCCATGATGTACCTTCCGCCCTTTGAGCATCGCAGCGGCAATCCGCAGGTCCTCGATACGACCATTAGTGCAAGTGCCGATAAAAACCTGCTGGATGGAAATATCCCGGCAATCATCATGATCAATGGGTCTGGTATTATCAACCGTATGAGGAAAGGAAACCGTGGGGCTGATTTCGGCGACATTGAGTTTATAAACGCGCTCATAAACGGCATCAGTATCCGCCTTGATCGGCTTAAAAAATTCCTTACGCCCCATTTCCTCCATAAATTTGCCGGTCATCTCATCACTGGCAATCAGCCCGCACTTGGCTCCGGCCTCAACCGCCATATTTGAAAGCACCATTCTTTCGGGAACCGTCATCCGTTCAATGGTCTCCCCGGCAAATTCCATTGATTTATAGGTCGCTCCATCGGCTCCGATCATACCGATGATATGTAAAATAATATCCTTGGAATAAACTCCCGGCGGCAAAGTTCCGCTAATTATAAATTTCAACGTTTCAGGAACCCGCAGCCAGGTTTTTCCCAAAACCATTCCCACCGCCACATCAGTTGAACCCATTCCGGTGGCAAAGGCACCAATGGCACCACCGGTGCAGGTATGCGAATCAGCACCAATTAAAAGTTCTCCCGGATTCAGGTATTTTTCCATAATCACCTGGTGACAGACACCATCACCAATTTCAGAAAGCCGGCTACCGGTTTTTTCGGCAAAGGCACGCAATAACATATGGTCATTGGATAACTCTTTGCTGGGGCTTGGAGCCGCATGATCAATAAACAGTACCGTTTTCTCCGGATTTTTAACCCCTTCAATCCCCAGTTTTTCAATCTGCCGCACGGCCAGGGGCCCGGTACCATCCTGAGTCAGACACACATCAACATTACAGACTGCCATATCTCCAGCCTGTAACGCTCGCCCGGCATGGGCTGATAAAACCTTTTCCACCAGGGTCTGTCCCATAAAATTCCTCCATCAATTGATAGCGTCGTAAAAAAGCCGTCTTCGACCTTATACTGCAACCTTCACCATTGCAGCGTACAGTAAACGAATGGTGTATGGTACAAGGTGTACGGTACAAGGAACCTTAGCTTCGCCCTCTCACGGAACAGATTTGCACTTTTGCTTCGCCCTGCTTCGCATGGGGACAGCACTAAAGTACTGTCCCCGATCCCGTGTATCCTTTAACCTTTAACCTTTAGCCTTTCGCCTTTACGTCAGTTTTATCGCCAGTTCCCTCAATTGCCGGCTGCCAACAGCAGTTGGAGCTCCAGTCATCAAGCAGGTAGCCTTCTGAGTTTTGGGGAAAGCAATAACGTCACGGATGGATGGCAGACGCAGCAATAACATCACCATGCGATCAAGGCCAAAAGCAATCCCTCCGTGTGGCGGTGCCCCATACTCAAGAGCATCCAGCAGGAAACCAAATTTTTTCCGGGCCTCCTCCGGACCGATCTGCAGAAGGGTAAAAATCCGTTCCTGCAGGTTTGAATCATGGATCCTGATGCTGCCACCACCGATTTCGATGCCGTTCAGCACCAGATCATAGGCCTTAGAACGAACCGCACCGGGGTCTGTCTGCAACAAAGGAATATCTTCATCCAGAGGCGCGGTAAATGGATGGTGGATAGCCACATGCCTTTTTTCCTTGCCGTCATATTCCAATAAGGGAAAATGAGTTACCCAACAAAAAGAAAACTGCTGTTCATCAATAAGATTCATCATTTTAGCCAGATGCAATCGCAATCGCCCCAGGGATTCATTGACTATGGCCGGCTGATCGGCAACAAACAGCAAAAGATCTCCAGCTTCTACCTGCATGGCATCTTTCAGTGCTTCAACCTCCGGCTCACTGAAAAATTTGACGATCGGCGACTGCCAGCCATCCGCCGTGATCTTAATCCAGGCCAGACCCTTGGCCCCATATACTTTCACCACATCCAGCAGGTCATCGATTTCCTTCCTGGAGAGTGTTGCTCCACCCTTCAGGTTAAGACCTTTGATAATGCCACCGCCATCCAACACCGAACGGAAAACCTTAAAGCCACTGGCGGCAAACACTTTCCCCAGATCAATCAATTTCAGCTCAAAACGCAGGTCTGGAGCATCAAGACCGTAGTCAGCCATAGCCTGTTCATAGGTCAATTGCTGAAACGATGCCGGCAGCTCAATATCAAGCAGGCGCTTAAAGATTTCCGTCATCAATTCTTCAATCAGAACAATAATATCCCCGGGTTCAACAAAAGACATCTCCATATCGATCTGGGTAAATTCCGGCTGCCGGTCAGCCCGCAGGTCTTCATCCCGAAAGCATTTGACAATCTGAAAATAACGATCGAATCCGGAAACCATCAATAATTGTTTAAAAAGCTGGGGGGACTGAGGCAGGGCAAAGAACTCTCCCGGATTGGTACGACTGGGAACCAGGTAGTCTCGGGCTCCTTCCGGAGTGCTTTTTGTCAGCATGGGCGTTTCCAGATCCAGGAACCCACGTTCATCTAAAAATGACCGCACCAGGCTGGTCAGCCGGTGGCGGAAAATCATCGCCTGCTGCATGGCCGGTCGCCGCAGATCAAGATAACGATATTGGAGCCGCAAAATCTCCGAAATGTCTCCGGGATCATCCGCCATGAAGGGCGGGGTTTTCGCCTGGTTAAGTACTTTTACCTGGTCAACAATAATCTCAATTTCACCCGTTGCCAGATTTTCATTCACCGTCCCCTCCGGACGGGCAGCCACCTCCCCCTCCACCTGCAGGACAAATTCACTGCGCACGGAATGGGCCAGTTTATGGGACCCCAATGAAATCTCAGGGTTGAAAACCACTTGGGTCAAACCATAACGATCCCGCAAATCCACAAAGACCACTCCACCATGATCCCGCCAGTTCTGTACCCAGCCAGCCAGCATAACCCGACTGCCGATATTTACATGGCGCAGCTCACCGCAGGTATGCGATCTACCGGAAACCTTAAAACCAATATGATTCATTTAGATCTTTTCTCCCTATTTGCAATTGAGACCCTTATAAAAATCAATAAAATCCATCCCCCACTCAACCAGTGAAAGGATGTGTCACTAAAAAAATGATGATCCCTGGCTTTGCAAGTGCGATAAAACCAAGGCATTTATACTATATTTAGCTCTTGTAGTTATTGATGATGATGGAAATTTATCCAAGGTTTAGGATATCATCATAATCGCAGGGCATAAAGACTTTGGAACATACACAAACTAACAAACCCGAGTCAAGATTTTTCTAGCCGATGTATAGCACGAAAAAGCGTTTTCGCCCAGCAGGTTTATTCCATGTTGAAACGATATTTTTTTAGCAGTTGCTTTTTGTCAGGCAAATATTTACCCTTGACTTTCTGAGAATAATATCATAAGGAATTCCGCACTCGGGATGTGGCTCAGTCCGGTAGAGCACTGCGTTCGGGACGCAGGGGTCGGAGGTTCAAATCCTCTCATCCCGACCATTCTTTTTTTCTCAAATAACGATCTGAATCCTGTTTCAAAAGGTGGCAGTTTCTGCCGCCTTTTTTGCTTCAATACCTCGTTAAAGATGCCGTCAGCAACTCCCGCCAGATTCCCATAACCCCATAAACAGGTTGACAATTTTCCCCTTTTCCCGCTATACGATACATGTCATACCACTTCCATATGACATTATTAACAACAACTTGACTGAACAATACTGAAGTCAGCTACGGTGTAAATATTCGACTTTGTCTATAGATTGACAAATTTTTATTATTTCTCACAGAGACACGGAGTCACAGAGGGCAAATGACTCGGGTTCTCTGTGACTTTGTGCCTCTGTGAGAGTATTTTTATCTTTTCTGAAAACGTAGTCGAATGTTTACGCTACGGCTAAACTGACTTGTTAAAATTAGTTCTTTATTCTACCATGAAGAACATGAAGCCCATGAAGGTTTTTTCTGTATGATTTTTTCATCCTATTCTCTTTTGCTTACCGGTGCCCTGCTCTGCTATGCGCTGGGCATGCTGGCCGGTTTTGTCCAGATATACCGCAGCTCCCCCAAAACCAGCAAGGTTGAAAACTGGCTCATAACCTGTGGTTTCATCCTCCATCTGGCTGCTTTCGGCTGGCGTTTCTGGGAAAGCCGGGCTTTTCCGGTTACCACCCTTCATGAATCACTATCCTGTTTTTCCCTTTTCCTGGCAGGTATCTACCTGTGGATTTCACGAACCGCTAAAGTCTCAATTCTCGGTACCTTCATCAACCCGTTAACCACCATCAGCCTGCTCTGGAGCCTGCTGATTATCCAGCCGGTCAAGCCTCACCCACCGGCATTGAAAAGCTTCTGGCTGCCGGTCCATGTGGTCTTCAGTTTTGCCGGCAACGCCCTGCTGGCCATAACCTGCGGTCTGGGAATCATGTATTTAATCCAGGAACACCTGATTAAAACCAAACGCATCAGCAACTTGTTCAAACGTTTGCCATCATTAAACCAGCTTGATCAGCTCAGCTATACCTGTTTAAGCATCGGCTTCCCGTTTTTAACCCTGGGAATCATAACCGGCTCTATCTGGGCTTCACTGGCCTGGGGGTCCTACTGGAGCTGGGACCCGAAAGAAACCTGGTCCCTGATTACCTGGTTCCTCTATGCCGCCCTGCTGCATGGGCGCTTAAACTCCGGCTGGCGGGGGAAAAAAGCCGCCATCCTTTCAATTATCGGTTTTGTGGCCATCATGTTTACGTTTCTCGGCGTTAACCTGCTCCTGTCGGGGCTCCATGCCTATGGCGCCCATTGAGGTTATAAAGTGAATATTGTCACTCTGGGAGTCAATCATAAAACCGCCCCGGTAGAAGTCCGTGAATGCCTTGCCTTTGCCGAAGGCAGCATTCCCCAGGCACTGCAGCAGCTACAGCAGGATGTGGGGCTGCAGGAAAGTATGATCCTTTCTACCTGCAACCGGGTGGAAATTTACGGCATCTGTGAAGATGCAGAAATTACCAGAAATAAACTGGTAGATTTCATCGGCACGTTCAAAGATCTCCCGGCCGCCCGATTCGCTGACAGTTTATATTATTATTGTGACCAGGAAGCCATTCAGCATGTTTTTCAGGTTGCCTCAAGCCTTGATTCCATGGTCATTGGTGAACCGCAGATCCTTGGCCAACTGAAAGAAGCATATGCCCTGGCTTCAGAACATAAAGCTACCGGCCTGATTCTTAACAAATTCATGCATCGGGCCTTTTCAGTAGCCAAATCGGTACGTACCCGGACAAAAATAGCCAATAGTGCGGTATCGGTCAGTTTTGCCGCCGTGGAAATGGCCAGGAAAATCTTTGGTGATTTAAACGATAAAACTGTCATGCTGGTTGGCGCCGGGGAAATGTGCGAATTGGCTGCCCGTCATTTCGTCAACCAGGGAGTAAAAAAGGTTCTGGTTACCAACCGCACCTACCGGCGAGCCCGGCAACTGGCAGATGAATTCGATGGATCTGCGATTGAATTCAAGGATTTTCACAGTCAACTTCAACGGGTTGATATCCTGCTCACTTCTACCGGTTCACCTTCCTACCTGATTAAACCGGAACATCTGAGACCGGCCCTGAAAAAGCGCAAACACCGGCCGATCTTTCTCATTGACATCGCCGTTCCCCGGGATATTGACCCGGCTGTCAACAATATGGATGGAATTTTTCTTTATGATGTTGATGACCTGCAGGACGTGGTAACAGAGAATATTGACCATCGCAAACAGGAGGCAGAACGGGCTGAAGCTCTGGTTGATATTGAAGTGGAAAAGTTCATTTACTGGCTTGAATCACTCCAGCTGGCTCCGACCATCAAAGCCCTGCACCGGATGGCTGATGAAATCAGCCGACAGGAACTGGAAAAAACCCTGTCCAGTTTTCCCGACCTGTCAAAAAAACAACAAAAAAAACTTGAGGCCATGGCCGGGGCAATTGTCAATAAACTTTTGCACCAGCCCATCAGCTTTATCAAGGAACATTCCGAATACGGCGAGCAATTACCGGTGGAAATCGTTCGACAAATGTATAAACTTAATGACACCGAATGAAAAAAAGGTGAAAGGTATAAGGTTAAAGGACATGAAGAAAAAAAAGCTGATTATTGGTTCCCGGGCCAGCGCCCTGGCCCGCTGGCAGGCTGAATGGGTTAAATCCCAGTTGACCACCCAACACCCTGAACTGGACGTATCCATTACCCTGATAAAAACCAAAGGGGATAAGATTCTCGATGTACCCCTGGCCAAGGTTGGCGGCAAGGGGCTGTTTGTCAAAGAAATTGAAGATGCCCTGTTGAATGGCTCCATTGACCTGGCGGTTCACAGCATGAAAGACGTACCTACCGAACTACCTCCGGGTCTGGGCATTGTGGTCACCCCAAAACGTGAAGACCCCCGGGATGCTTTTTTTTCCTACCAGGGAATCCCCCTGGAGAAACTGCCTGTGGGGGCGGTAATCGGCACCAGCAGCCTGCGGCGCCGGTCTCAGCTGAAATACCACTATCCCGGTCTGGAGCTTAAAGACCTGCGGGGCAACGTTGATACCCGGCTGAAAAAACTTTCTAACCATGATTATGACGGCATTATTCTCGCCTATTCAGGGGTCAAACGTCTGGGGTTTGATGGCGAGGTCACCGAAGTTCTACCCATAGAGCTCAGTCTGCCGGCCATCGCTCAGGGTGCCCTGGGGCTGGAAATCCGTTTGGATGACCGGGAAACCGACGATTACATCCGTTTCCTCCACCACCGGGAAACCAGCCTGGCGGTAACCGCTGAACGGGCCTTCTTGCGAACCCTTGAAGGTGGCTGCCAGGTTCCCATTGCCGCCTATGCAACCGTAAACGGAAATACCGTGACCCTGACCGGGCTGGTGGCCCAAATAGATGGCAGTACCATAATCAAAGAAACCATGTCCACCGATGAGGACCCTGACCAGTTAGGTATTGAACTGGCCAAAAATCTGCTTAGCCGGGGGGCTAAAGAAATTCTGCAGGAATGTTATGAGCAGGAAAACCAGTAACAGTCCTCTGAACGGCAAACATATCCTGGTAACCCGTCCTGAAAGCCAGGCTGAAAGTTTTGTCTCTCTGCTGCGCCGTGAAGGGGCCATCCCAGTTCTCCTGCCCACTATTGAGACAATTCCACCTGACTCCTGGGTTTCTGTGGATCAGGCAATTGCCTCATTAGAGAAGTACCAATGGTTGATTTTTACCAGCGTTAACGGGGTAAATTTTTTCTGCAACCGATTTGAAGATCTTAATCACAACCTGTCCCGGTTAAAGCATTGCAACATTATCAGTGTCGGGCCAAAAACCAGTGCCGCCCTGAGAAAACGAGGACTGGAAAGCAAAATCGTCGCAGAAAAATTTCAGGGAGAAGGTATCCTGCAGGCACTGGCAGACACCCCGGTCGCCGGCAAGTATTTTCTCCTGCCCCGGGCATTGAAAGCCCGCGAGATTTTGCCGGAAACCCTGCGTCAGCGTGGAGCTAAGGTAGACGTTATTATGGTTTACCAAACCGTCTTTCCGCAAAAATCGGCCGGAAAGATCAATAAATTATTTACGGATCAACAAAATATTGATATCCTGACTTTTACCAGTTCTTCAGCGGTAAGCAATTTGGTCAACCATTGTCATGAACCGCTGATTGCCGAGCGTATCCGCCAGCTGCCAACGGCCTGTATTGGACCGATAACCACGGCAACTGCCCGGGAACTTGGACTGAATGTCCTGATTGAAGCCAGCCAGTATACGGTCGAAGGATTGATAGAAGCTATAAAAGAATGGTTAAAGGTTAAAGGTTAAAGGTTCCTTATACCGTACACCTTGTACCATACACCATTCATTTACCGTACGTTGCAATGGCGAAAATTGCATCATAATAAAGAAGGTGAAGTTTTTACAAAGTCATCAACTTTAAGGAGTATATCATGTATTTCCCTATCTATCGCCCCCGACGATTACGGGCTAATCCAACCATTCGCCGCATGGTCCGGGAAACCAGACTGTCCGTCGACAATTTCATTTATCCCCTGTTTGTCTGCCCCGGAGAAGGGGTCAAAAAGGAAATATCCTCCATGCCGGGAAATTACCAGTTTTCCATTGACATGTTGCTCAAGGAAATGGAGGAAGTGGAGTCATTGGGAATTCCCGGGGTCATCCTTTTTGGAATCCCTGAGCATAAAGACGAAATGGGCAGCGAAGCTTATGACGATCAGGGTATCATTCAGCGGGCCATCAGGGCGATCAAATCAACCGCCAGCCAGGTACAGGTGATTACCGACGTCTGTTTATGCGAATACACTTCCCATGGACATTGCGGCATAATCCAGGGAGAAAAAATCCTCAATGATCCAACCCTGGAACTTCTGGCCCGGGAAGCCGTATCTCATGCCCGGGCCGGGGCTGATATGGTCGCTCCCTCCGACATGATGGATGGCCGTATAGGAGTTGTCCGGGAAGCCCTGGATCATGAAGGGTTTGAAGAAACCCCGATCATGGCCTACTCGGTAAAATATGCCTCGGCGTTCTATGGACCATTCCGCGATGCGGCTGAATCCCCGCCCCAGTTTGGTGACCGGCAAAGTTACCAGATGGACGCGGCCAATGTCCGGGAAGCAATCAGGGAGGCTGACCAGGATATTCAGGAAGGGGCTGACCTGATCATGGTCAAACCGGCCCTTCCCTATCTTGATATCATTCGCTTAATGCGGGAAGAGTTTGATTATCCGCTGGCGGCGTACAATGTCAGTGGTGAATATGCCATGATCAAGGCGGCTGATCAGCTTGGCTGGATTGACGGCCCCCGGGTGATGATGGAAACCCTGCTGTCAATCAAACGGGCTGGGGCCGATCTGATTCTCACCTATTTTGCCAAGGAAGCGGCTCAATTATTATGAGTATGACACCTTATGTCCGTCCGGCAATCGGGGAAATGGCCGGTTATACTCCCGGTTTTCAACCCCCCCGCGGCAGCCGGATGATCAAGCTGAATACCAATGAAAATCCTTATCCACCATCTCCGGCAGTAGCGGCAGCAATCAGAAAAGCAGCGGAGAATTATGAAAGACTGCGGCTGTATCCAGACCCGGTCAGCAGTCGCCTGCGACAGACGGCAGCAGAAATATATGGTGTAACTGCTGAACAGGTCATGGCTGGAAATGGTTCCGATGACTTAATAAGGATACTGCTGGACACTTTTGTTGACCCCGGTGAGCAGGTGGGATTTTTTGACCCCTCCTATTCTCTCTACCCGGTTTTAACCCAAATTCGCGGTGCAAATTCTAAAGCTTTTGCCTTTGATCCGGCAACCCCTGAATCAGTTGTTACAACAACAGGGATAAAACTTTTTTTCCTCACCAGTCCCCATGCTCCTTACGGCCTGGGATTTTCCAACCATTACATCAAGACAATAGCCGACCAACTTGATGGCATCCTGGTAGTAGATGAGGCCTATGCAGATTTTGCCGAAGAAAGTGCCCTGTCCCTGCTGGATAAATGTCCCAACCTGGTAGTCACCCGCACATTTTCAAAATCATACTCCCTGGCCGCCATGCGGGTTGGATTGGCATTTGCCGCCCCGATGCTGATCGCTGAAATGGACAAAACCCGGGACAGTTATAACCTTGACCTCCTGGCCCAGGAAGCAGCCACTGCCGCCCTGCTGGACCAGGCTTACCTGGAAGAAATTGTTGCCAGAATAAAAAAGATGCGAGAGGAATTCAACCAGCAATTAACCGAAAAAAAATTCACCAGCTATCCAAGCCGGTCAAATTTCATTTTTACTATTCCCCCTGCAGGGTATCAGGCCGGTGATTTGTACCAATATCTGCAACAACACCGGATACTGGTTCGCTACTTCAGCACCCCGCCCCTTGACCAGGGCATTCGCATCACCATCGGCACCCCTGAACAGATGGAGCAGGTACTCAACGTAATCAATCAATTCCTCTCAGAGAAGGGAAACTAGACATGGCTATCGCTGACAAAATTAAAAATTTTATGGATCGTTCATCATGGATCCGGAAGATGTTTGAGGAAGGAGCCGAGTTAAAAGCCCGGCTGGGAGCTGAAAACGTTTACGATTTCACCCTTGGCAACCCGGATGTTTATCCACCTGCAGAAGTCGAAACAGAACTGGTTAAGATTATCCAGGAACGTATCCCGATGAAATACGGCTACATGCCCAATGCCGGCTACCCTGAAACCAGGCAGGCGGTGGCCAACACCCTGAGCCATGAGCAGAAAATCAGTGTACCGGCTGATTCGGTGGTCATGACCTGCGGGGCAGGCGGAGCGCTGAACGTTATTTTTAAAACCATTCTCAACCCCGGTGATGAAGTCATTTCTCCACGGCCTTTCTTTGTCGAATATAATTTTTATGTGGACAACCACGGCGGCATTTTGAAAACCGCTGATCCCCTGACTGACTTCACCCTGAACCTGGAAGCCATAGAAGCAGAAATAAACAAAAAAACCAAGGCGGTGATCATCAACTCGCCCAACAATCCCAGCGGGGCCATTTTTCCGGAATTCCAGATACAAAAACTGGGTGAACTGCTGGAACGCAAATCAGCTGAAATCGGCCATCCCATCTACCTGATTTCCGATGAGCCCTACCGTAAAATCATTTATGATGACGCGGTGGTTCCCCCGGTTTTTCCTTTTTATAAAAACAGCATCATTGCTAATTCATATTCTAAAGAGCTCTCCCTTGCCGGCGAGCGCATTGGCTTCCTGGCCCTGAATCCTGATGCCGATGATTTCAGCTCCCTGGCCGCCGGCGTCCTGTTCAGCAACCGGATTCTCGGCTTCGTTAATGCTCCGGGAATCATGCAGCGGCTGGTGGCCAGAATCCAGGGATCTGCTATTGATATCTCCCAATATAAGCGAAAACGTGACCTTCTCTATGACGGTCTGGTTGCTGCCGGTTTTACCCTTGAAAGACCCAAAGGAGCGTTCTATCTCTTCCCTAAAAGTCCCATCAGCGATGACGTACAATTTGTCCGGACACTGCAAACCCACAATATCCTGGCAGTACCCGGCAGCGGCTTCGGGGGTCCCGGATATTTCCGCCTGGCCTATTGCATCAATGACGCATCTATTGAGCGGTCATTGCCGGTATTTAAAAAAGTTGGAGAACAATTCTTCGGATAAAATCCGCTCCCATCAGGAGAAGACCATGAAATCAACTGTCATACTGGGAACCGGTTCCGCAGCTCCGGATAACATCCTCACTAATTTCGACCTCGAAAAAATCATGGATACTTCAGATGAATGGATTATCCAGCGTACTGGAATAAAAGAACGGCACATCGCCTTACCCGATGAAAAGTTTTCCGATTTCGCCCTGCCAGCCTCCAGACAAGCCTTGGAAATGGCTCAGGTAAATGCTGCTGATCTTGACATGATTATCGTCGGCTCCCTGACCCCCGACACCCTGATGCCATCCGGAGGCTGCACAATGCAGACCCTGCTTAACGCCGATAAAGCCGCCGGCTTTGATATCTGTGCCGCCTGCTCCGGCTTTGTTTACGGGCTGGCTATTGCTGACCGTTTTCTGAAAAATGATCCCGAACTGAACATACTGGTAATTGGCGGCGAACTGGTTTCCCACCACATGGACTGGAATGAACGGACTACGGCAGTCCTTTTTGGTGATGGGGTCGGAGCCGCCGTGGTGGCAGCCCGGGAAAACCAGGGGGCAAAAATACTTTCGGTGGAAATGCAGTCCAACGGCAAACTGGGAGATCTGCTCCATCTCCCCGGCCTGGGGTCACTTCATCCGGTGGGCCGGGAAGATTTCAAACCGGAATACAATTACATTAGCATGCAAGGTAGAGAGATTTTCAAGCACGCCATCCGCAATATGGTGGAGATATCCGGCAAAGCAATGGATAAAGCCGGGGTCTCAGCCGATCAGATTACCAAAGTCATTCCCCACCAGGCGAATCTCAGAATCATTGAAATGCTGGCCAAACAGTTCAAAAAACCGCTGGATCAGGTATTTATTAATATTGACCGTTATGGAAACACCTCGGCCGGCACCATTCCCATCGCCCTTGATGAAGCCAACCGCAGCGGTTTCCTCGAAAAAGGCGACCTGGTTCTGTTAACCGTTTTTGGCGGCGGCCTGACCTGGGCGGCGGCAGTGCTGGAGTGGTAAGAGGAAAAACAATGTCTATCTATGCTACAATTTATCAGTTTGCCGCCTCGGTCGGATCCCTCGAGGGCTATGTCTATAAAAAAAGCGGTGTCGAAGATCTCGATCTGTTGGCCCTTTCCGTCTGGACAGATAATATCTGCCAGGCATACAACAATCTACCGACTGAAGTACTACAAGATTTCCAGGATTTTCTGGACCAGACGGTCAGGAGGGCTATCCACTCGTTAAAAGCTGCTTTGGGTGAGGATCACAAACTTGTCTTAAAGCTTAAGTCAATGGTCAAGGGAGAAGGTAATCTGCCGATATCAGCTGACGATTTTAATAAGAAAAAATGGTTTCAAGATTAAATTCGTAAAATTTTCAAAAAGAAAGCCCTGATATTTCAGATGAAATGCGAACACACTTTTACGGGTAAAATTGTCACCGGCACTGGAAAGGCTGCATTTTTCACCCAACTCGACTGGGTCATGGCCCAGTGTGCTGAAAAACTCGGGTTTGTCCCCTTTCCCGGAACCCTGAATATAGATATATCTCCCCAAGGCATCACCAGTATCGAACCTTCTTTGAGCAGTGCAGTAGTTGAACTTAAGTCTCCAGATCCGAAATTTTGCTCATCCCGGATTGTACCAGCGAACCTGGAAGGAATACCGGCAGCGGTTCTATTTCCGGCTAAAGAGACTAGGATTCATAGCCGGAACATCCTTGAGATCCTGGCTCCGGTAGCAGTTCATAAAGCTCTGGGAAAAAATGATGGCGACCTGGTTTCAGTCACCATTAACAACGGGACGGATGCCTGCCGGAAACTCCGGTCTAAAGCCGGTAAAAAATTGATAGTCGAAGCAATCATGCTCGACCTTGACGGTACCATTATTGATTCCGTCAAAATTTATCACCGGATTGTCCATGCGGTACTCGATAAACTGGAACTTCCCAAAGTTTGCACCAAGCAGATACAAAAAGCCAGCCGGGATGGCACCTTTCTCTGGGAAAAACTTTTTCCGGCCTCAATGTTTGACGATCATTCGCAATTGAAAGATGAAGCCTGGATTATTGCCAAGCAGCTTGCTCCCGAGATGTTCAACGGCCAGGTACAACTGCTGCCAGGGGCAAAAGAAATCCTGCAACACATATCAGCAAAAGGTTTCAAAATAGCCGTAGTTACTTCAACGCCCCGGCAAAACATGCATGCGAAGTTAAAACCGTTGGAAGAAGCGGGAATAATCCATTTGCTGCAGGAAATCCTGACCGCGGATGATACCGCCAGAAAAAAACCGGCAGCAGACCCGCTGATTGAATGCAGTAAGCGACTGGCAACGAAAACGGAAAGATGTGTTTATGTGGGCGATACGCAGATAGATATCAGAGCCGGCAAAGCGGCAGAGACCAGAACCATCGGGGTTTTAAGCGGCTTTGACAATCATGAAATGCTGGCAGAAGAAGATCCGGATGCCATCATTAACAGCCTGGAGAATCTGCCGGAAGTCATTTTAATGTAAGGAAAAGATGGTTTTGAGTTCTGCCAGATTTTCAATCAAGTAATCTGGTTTGTGCAACCGCAGACGTTCTGTCTTATCTTCACCATTCACCAAGCTAACCACCTTAATACCAGCGTTGCGGGCCGTTTCAATATCGGTAACGCTGTCACCCACCATAAAAATCTGCTCAACAACGAAAGATGTTTCCCGGCAATAAGCCTTTATGAGATTAACCCCTTCAATCTCCGGTTTGAGCATAGCAACATCGTTGCGACTGACTGTCAGATCAAAGTAACTTCCCAAGCAAAATTTATCCAGCATGGCGTCGAGAGACCGGCGCCCGACATTTGAGTCCAGCGCCAGACCCCAACCAGCTTTTTTAAGCGTCGAGAGCAGCCATGGAACTTCAGAATAAAGGCTCCAGCGCCGGGCTGCGTCAGCATCATAAAAATCAAAAACCGTGTCAATGTGATTTGTGATTTTTTTAAGCAGGTCAACATTTGAGATGTTTTTCTGCAGATAATTATAGAGTCGGCAGTAATCAGCCCTGACAACAATCTCCCGATCAAGATCACATGAGGATATACACTCTTCAATGAGCGGATAGACTTCCTCCATGGCGGCCTTGAGCTGCCACTGAAAGTCAACCAGCGTGCCCTCAAAATCAAATATCGCAATATTCATTGTTTTAAATCAGTTTTCGAGCCTGGCTAACCGGGCCATGGCATCCTGGTAAAAAGAGCTGCAGATATCTTTGGCCTTCAGCGTGGAGATACGTTCAAACATCCAGATAAATTTATTTTTGACTTTATCTACACTCGATTCCTTGACCTTGATCGTGACAAAAAGATCGACGTTGGTCTGAAAGAAGCTAAGGCTGTCGGCATCTTTCAACAGATCAGTTTCAAAATCACCTCCGGTTTCATGATGGGACACCAGGTGAAATACTTTTTTGCTCATTGCTGTTGGACAATTAAGGCTTTGGAGAAAATCAAAGATGATTTTCGCACTGCGCTGCTGATGGTAATCAAGAAAAGAACTATCCAGAAAACCACTATCGGAATTAAACATCTTCCGGTACACCTTCTCCTCGCGAAAAGCCCGCTCGATGTCATGGGAAATCCCGGCAATGAGCAGTGCTTCGTCAGCCTCTGGATACAACTCCAGCAACCAATTCACGGTTCTTTCAAGGTGAAGGGGAACCAACTGGTTATCAACCACGGCAAATGAGGTTTCAACAAACTCTTTTACCGACTGATAATAATCCAGACCACTTTTTCCCGCATTCTCATCCACTATTAACTGTTCTCCCGGGCTTCCTTCAAAGCCAGCAGCACTCGTTCCGGGGTCAGGGGTAATTCCGTAATGCGGGCGCCGGTGGCATCATAGACCGCATTAAGAATAGCAGGGATGGTTGGCATGATAGCTCCTTCACCCACCTCTTTGGCCCCGTAGGGACCATTGGGCTCTCCGCTTTCAACCACCAGGGTATTGATGTTGGGCATGTCCAAGGCGGTGGCAAGACGATATTCACCCAGGGAAGGAGTCATCAATCTGCCCTTTTGATCAAACTTCACCTCTTCAAACAGGGTCTCACCCAAACCCATACTTAAGGAACCCTGCATCTGTCCTTCAACCATCGTCTTGTTGATGGCCAGGCCACAATCGTGAGCATCAGTCATGGCATCAACGGTTATTTTGCCGGTAGCACGATCAACCGAAACTTCAACAACCTGGGATGAACCACCGTAGGCCGGCGAGGTACCAACTGCCGCACCCTTGAATTTACCTCCCAGGATCGGCGGTTTATATTTTCCAGTGCCGACAATGGTACCTTTTTCCAAAAAAGCCATGCGGGCCGCTTCGGTAAAAGTCAACTCTTCACCTTCAGGCAGGTTGGACCAACCTCGATGTTCTTTGCGATAATAGTCCCGGAATGGCTTGATATCGACTCTTTTCCGACCTTTAACCTTAATAAAACCACCTTTAATATCCAGATTTTTCACATCTACACTTAATTTATCGGCTACGACCTCAAGGATCTGTACCTTGACGTTTTCCGCCGCGTCCTTGGTCGCGTGGCCTGACATCAGGGTCTGTCTTGAAGAGTAGGCCCCAAGATCAACTGAATAGTCGGTATCGCCGGAATCAACCCTGACATCGGCGAGTGGAATACCAAGAGTTTCAGCGGCAATCATGGCCACCATGGTATCAGCCCCCTGGCCAATCTCGGCGATGCCGCTGCGCACAATAACCGTACCTCCGTCTTCGGCAACCTTGATCTCCGCGGTTGAATGAAAGGTATCAGAACGATAAATCGGATAACCGGCCCCGGAAACAAAGAAACCACAGGCCATGCCAATTCCTTTACCGGCCGGCAGTTTCCCTTTTTTCTTTTCCCAGCCGGAGCCTTTTTTAACTGCCTCAACACATTCTTTCATTCCCAGGGAAGACATGTTGAGGTCGTTGCAAGTGGCATCTCCGGTCTCCATCAGATTCATCATTCTCAATTCAACGGGATCGATCTTGAGCTCTTCGGCGATAATATCCAGCTGCTGTTCAAAACAAGCCCGTGCCGCCACTCCGCCATGGCCGCGTTGAGCGCCGCAAGCCGGTTTATTAGTGCAAACGCGGAAACCGTCATATTTCATATTCGGCAGCCGATAGGGAGCCCCCAGCAACGAGCCGGCATAGTAAACCGTCGCAATACCAAACGAAGTATAAGCGCCGCCGTCAAGCTTACAGGCATGAGCCAAAGCCATAATCGTCCCGTCTTTTTTAACCCCGGTGGTCATTTCATGAAAAAACTGATGCCGGGCCCGGGAATGGAGAAAAACCTGCTCCCGGGAATAGGTTACCTTCACCGGCCGGCCGGTCTTGATCGCCAGGAAACAGGCGCTCATCTCCAGAGGTGTAGCTTCGCATTTGGGACCGAATCCACCACCAACACAGGGGCGGACGACCCGCACCCGGCCAATGGGAATACCCGTCACCATAGCTACGGTTCGCTGGACATAATGGGAAACCTGAGTTGAGGTGTAAAGAGTCAACCTACCGGCATGATCATATTCGGCAATGCAGGCGTGGGGCTCGATAAAACCACCGTCCTGACGTTTATTGACCAACCTATGCGTATGAATGAAATCACATTCTTTGAAAGCGGCGGCAACATCACCGAATTCCTGGTGCACCTCGGCGCTGATATTGCCGGGATAATCATCGTGCAACTGTGGGGCACCCTCAGCCAGTGCCTCTTCAAGGGTTAAGACAAGCGGTAATTCCTCATATTCAACCTTGATGAGTTTCAGCGCCTCCTGAGCCGTGGCGGCATCAACTGCGGCCACCGCGGCGATCTCATCCCCGACGTAGCGGACCCGGTCGTGGGCAAACAAGGTTTCGTCATAACGGGCCGGAGAAACACCATATTTTGTTAAACCAACATCTTCAGCGGTAATAACCGCTTTCACCCCGGGCAAACGCAGCGCCCGGCTGGTATCAATATTAAGAATTCGAGCATGGGCCAATGGACTTTGTAAAATCGCTCCATAAAGTTGTCCGGAGCGCTGCAAATCATCGGCATATTGCGCCTGACCCGTGACTTTAATCGCCGCATCAACCCGGGGAGCCCGACTGTTTATAACCTCAAATTGTTTCTTCTTCATTATCAATCCTCCCCACAACACTTTTTTTCATCAGTTGTAGAACACCCACAGGCTGATTTCCCGGTTGCCATAATTGCCTCGACAATTTTCTGGTAACCGGTACAGCGGCAGAGATTTCCTGAAATCGCAGTGCGGACCTCAAGTTCGCTGGGATCCGGCTGCTTTTCAAGCAGGGCTTTAGCCGACAGAATCATTCCCGGGGTACAGAAACCGCATTGAATGGCTCCTTTTTCAATAAATGAGGTCTGCAGGGGATGAAGCTTATCTCCATCAGCCACGCCTTCAATAGTTGTTACCCGGTGACCGTCAACCTGGGCTGCCAACACCAGGCAGGAATTTACCGGCTCACCATCAAACAGTACCGTACAGGAACCGCAGTCACCTTCACCGCAGCCATATTTGGTCCCGGTCAGACCCAGATCTTCGCGCAGCATCCGTACCAGAGTCTGGTTAGGATTGACCAGAACTTCCGTGGTCATACCGTTAAGCTGAAAAGTTATATGACATTTCTTCATAGTTTTATCTTCTCCTTTATTTCCTTGCAGCTTCAAAAGCCTTAGTTAAAGCGCGGACAGCCAGGGTCTCCACCATCAGGCGGCTGTAAACCGCGGAAGTTCGCAGACCGCGCGGCCGGGCTTCCTGGGCGGCAATCTTAGCTGCGGCGGTAAAGTTCTTCGCGACTGCTTTTTTACCAATCAAACTCGCGGCAGCTTCTGTCGCCAGCATCGGCGTCGGTGCCACGGCTCCCAGCGCTATTCTGGCATGAACCACTGTGCGGTTATCATCCGCCAGTGAAATAACTGCAGCAACACTGACGATGGAGCGCTCAAGGGCTTTGCGAACCCCCAGTTTTTCAAAAGCGCTTCCCGTGGCTTCCGGCAATCGGGGAAGATAAATCACACTCATGACCTCTTCCGGCAACATGACCTGTTCTCCGGGACAAACAAAAAAATCTTTCAGTTCAACTTCCCGCTGATCTCCATAGCGTTGCAGAATCAAGCTGGCCTGCAAAACCAACAACGGCGGGACCATATCGGCAGCTGGCATTGCCGTCGCCAGATTACCACCCACGGTGGCCAGGTTGCGAATCAACGGTGAACCAACTTGGGAAGCTGCCTGAGACAAGGCGTCCCCCCCTGGGCCAAAATCACAATCCATAATCTCCGCAGCCGTGGTTCGAGCCCCCAGATAAAGGCCGTCATCATCAACCCCCATTCCTTTAAGCTCTTCAACCCGATCAAGGGCAACCACCTGTGAGGGAGAAACCTGATTCTTCTGCAGAGCAATCAGCAAATCCGTCCCACCGGCCAGCAGCTGCGCCTGGTCTCCATAGTGGGCCATAATCTGACAGGCTTCCTCCAGGTTGGCAGGCGCGTGATAATCAAACTTGGGTAACAGCATTATGTGCCTCCAAACATTGTAGGCTACCTTGAAAAATGGCCTTTTTGCTCGATTACTGCGTTAGGCAAAAATTATAATCCTCAAAATATTAAATATATTCCTGCGGTTATAATTTTCGCCTGCCTGGTACTCAAACAAAAATTCTAATTTTTCAAGACAGCCTGTAAGCCAAAAACAATAAAATCCTACATTCAGATCGTTACTATTTTATCAATCAATGATAGTCACTTCAATGCCAAATTGACGCATCCATATGGTCAGCAGCTTAGCATTGCTGTCTATCTGCAGCTGGCGGCCATCGTTTCCCTGTTCCCGAGGATAAGGACGGCATTCATAATAGTGCCAGCCCCGATAACCACCAAAAGGAGTGCCATCATCAGGTTGATTGAGGGCCTTAACCCCCCGGGCCAGCTTCAGATCAACCGGCACGACGACATGATACTCAGAAGCATCCGGCGCAAACCCCAGGTAGCCAAGATTCCCGCAGTCATCAGCCAGGGTGGTGCGAAAAATATCTCTTCTTCTAACTATCATCCGCAACCACTGTGAAATTATTTCATTGAGGTAAGACATCTAACAGGTTCTCCACCACATGAGTGGCAAAAGCTTCATCCTCAAGATTAAGATCAAAAGTTTTAATAACAACCAGATTATTATTAATATTTTTCTTTAGGTTTTCAATAAATAAATAATCGGTCTCCGGCTCGTAAATCTGGCTTTCGGACCCATCAATTGAGCTCCAGCCACGCAAGGGCAAAAGGACTCTGACCGAACCGGTTGCCTGGTTCAGTTTGCGAGCAAACTCCACGGCAACTTGAATAATCTCTTCTTCATTGAGACGCAGAAACGTCCTTAATTTATCGAGATCGAATTTTTTACGCTTATGGTAATCCGGTTTGTAGCGCGATTTGCGCGGGCTCATCAGGTTCACCCCACTGGGAGCAATAATCTGGGGAATCCCTAGTTTGCCGGCCGCTTCGAGGCGGTGGGGACCGGCTGAGCGCATCCCTTCCATCAGGTACTCTCCAACCCCACCCGGAGCCAGATCGATAACCGCGTCAAAAAGACCCTTGGCAATCATTTCTTCCATGGCCCGGTCACAGACCCCGGCCGCCGAAAAACTGATAACATCATAATTTTTTGCTTCCAGGCGGATTCTTACCGCCGAGGCACACCCCTCACAAATACCGAACTGCGACATGGCAATGGCTTTTTTGCCCGTCGACTGCAACGTCCCTTTGGCAGGGGTATCAACCTGAACCATACCGGCGATGGCAGCTGCCGCCCGTTCCAGAACATTTTTCAGCAAAGGTGAAAGACCAGCGATCTCAATAACCGAGTGAAAGAGCATAATGTCGCCGGTACCGATATAGCGGGTGGCCAGGCCCGGCAGGGCCGCAGTCGCTGAAACCATCACTTTCGGCACCCCAAACGGCAGAGCCCTCATAACATCGGTAGCCATCAGGGAGCCGGTTGAACCTCCCAGGCCGATAACCCCATCGATCTTTTTGTCCTCCAGCAACTCTTTGGCAATAGCAACCGCGCCTTTAATCATAATGGCGGTAATTTTGGCCCGTTCCCGTGATTGATTAATTTCCTCGATGGTGCTGCCGCCACTGCGAGCCACCTCGGCCGCGGATATATCAGCATTTCCGACAGCATGGGCAGCCATGGAAATATCCATAACCAGCACCCGACAACCTGGTATCTTATAGATCGCCTCCTTAAGATATTCGGATTCAACGTTTTTGGTATCAAGGGTGGCAATAAAAAGAATAGTTTTTTCCATGTTTACCTCGGGTAACCTTCAGTTCCCTGCCTCACTTTTCAATTTATCGGCAATGATAGTTTTCAAGGTATTTTTATTCACTTTACCGGAATCACCGACCGTCGGAAAAGCATCAATGATCTCGTGTCGTTCCGGCAACTTGTAGCGGGCGATCTGCTTTTCTTTGAGAAAATCAACCATCTCCTGAAAGGTAAGGGAACCGCCTTTTTTCAAAATCGTGAAGGCGCAGGCTTTTTCGCCAAATTCAGGATCCGGCATAGCCACCACGGCAACATTGGCAACCGCGGGATGTTCGTTCAGCAACCCTTCGATCTCGGCCGGGTAGATATTCTGGCCGCCACGGATGATCATATCTTTTTTGCGTCCCATAATCCACAGGCAGCCCCGATCGTATTTTACCAAATCGCCGGTGGTGGTCCAACCATCTTCACGAAAAACCGTCATCGTGGTTTCAAGATCGCGATAATAGCCGGCCGGAGCGTGGGGACCTCTAAACCACAAACCCCCAGCCTCGCCCTCAGGAACCTCGTTGTCATCGTCATCAAGCAGTTTGACGACATTTCCCGGCAGGGCCCGGCCAACAGTCCGACGCCGCAAATCAACCGGGTCGGTTACCTTGCAGCCGGAAACAGAACCCACATCCTGAGTTCCCAGATCGCTGGTAATAGCTCCCCCGAGACGGTTTTCAGCATCTTCAGCCAGTTGCGGTGAGAGATAGCCTCCGGCCGAACGGATAAAACGCAGGCTGGAAAGATTGTATTTTTCCACATCTTTCTCCAACATCCTGACCAGATGGGTCGGCACGACACCGATTGCCGTGCAGCTCTCTTTCTCAACGGTTGCCAGGGCCAGCTCAGGATCAAAATCTTCCAGCAGCACCACTTTGGCTCCCACCAGGGGAGCAGCAAAATAGGTCAGGGTTCCCCCGGCACCTCCGGCATGGGGGGCAATGGCAAAAGTAACATCTTCGCTGGTCAAATCCCAAAGATCGACCCGGGATTTAGAGGTACAGAGACGTGATGCGATTGGCCATTCAACCAGTTTGGGAATACCGGTGGTCCCGGTGGTTGAGGTCAGCAGACAGACATTACGACAGGGATCAAAACGGCGCTGCCGGTATTCTTCATCACCAAGCTGTTTTCGCTCCTGCGCCGCCTTGATCAACGAGAAGACTTCATCCCCCATCCCGGCAGGAAGCTCTTCCTCCAGCAGATAGTAATATTTTATGCATTGATGTTTTTGATTCAAATTTTTAAACATCTCAAGATAATTAAAATTTCGGTATTCAAAAGGGCAGACCACCGCTTCCGCCTGGGTTCTTTCCAACATGTAGTCAAGCTCTTTTTCCCGCAGGTAGGGATAAGCTACCAGGGCGACCAGACCGGCCCTTTCGGCAGCAATACGGGCCAGGAAACCAAAGGCGGTATTCGGTACCTGAATAATAATCCGGGCGTCCCTGGAAATTCCCCGGGAAATAAAATGAGCGGCAATCGAATTAACCAAAGGCAGAGCTTCTCCCCAGGTTATCCTGTACCTAGAGTCGACCAGCGCCTCCCGGTCAGCCAGTTCACTGGCGTTTTTCTCCCAGAAGTCATAGAAAGTTTCGGTTGTCCAGTAACCATCCGCCTTAAACTCCTCAATCATCTCATCTGTGTACCTGATTACGCGCATCTTTCCCTCACTCTTTATCTTGTCACTCAACTTTCTGAATTACTCTAAAAACAGCTGAAAGAAATTTCCAGGGATGTTCCGGCATGGCTCTCGCTCATTCTCGCCGGCCGTCCATGGCCGGCTTCCGAGGCGTCCGCCGCGAATCACATCGTGTGATTCGTTCGGCGGCCAATACCGCTATGAGCCAAGCCCGAACATCTGGCAATGGTTCTCTGGCAATGCAAGTAATAAAGTTGAGTTGTTATTAGTTCTACACCGATTTTTTGGCAAAATAAGGGATGAAAGCTGCCTCTTCCGGTCACAAATATCAATTCCGGCACCATGAAGTGCAGACAGCCATCATCCCGAGTTTGTGATTACCCAGAGCCTTTTCAGGCCCCCGCACTCCTAGAAGGCATAGACTAAATTAAACCAGACATTCTGACCTTCAGTCTTGTTTTCGGCCTCAAACTCAAACTGGGTTCTCAACTCAAAAAACATATTTTTGTAATTGTACCAGATACCCGGACCTGCAGCAAACACTTGACTATGATTGCCTTCATCATCTTCTAAAAGATCGCGGACCGGGGCCGGCAAGCTGCTGTCGATATCATAATCATCATCACTTACCTGCTTATAGTAGTAACCATTGATGCCAACCCGAAGGCTTTTTGTAATCCCATATGAGACACTGTAATCGAAATGGAACTCGTCACCGGGGGTACGGTCAACATTGAAACCATAAGGCGTCGGACAATCATCCTGCTCGGTATTGAAATCATACATGAATTTCAGGGAGAATTCCCAAGACGGTGTCGGCATGTAGGTGATGGCAAAAACCGGCTCAAAAGTCCAGAAATTATGGCCGACACCAGCCATATTCCCTTCTTCATCACCAACGGGGATATAAATATCAGGCAGCGAGAATACTGTGTGTAGTTTGCCTTCAAGAAAATGATGGGTCAGGAGAAAGGGACTGTAGATGATATAGGGAACGTCGCTGTCATCATAGTTATCCTTGGATTTTGGCCCCACCGGTGCATTGAAATCAAGGCTGACATCAAGGAAGGGCAGGAAGGCATGCTGGCCGTAATTACCACCCAGGAGCTCATACTTGCTGATCCAGATAAATCTCATAACCTCGGCCCAGACCGTCAGATCATCAAAAACATCCATATCATCGCCATGATCATCTTTCAAATCATTGGCATGGTAGTAATAGGCATAATTCTTAAAATAGAATCCTGGAGGTGGAGCAGCTCCAACCATGAAGGATTCGGCCCCTTCAGGATAACTCTGCCCACCGCCGGCCCAGGCGGATGCACTGATCAAAACGGTTAAAAAAATCAGCAACCCTGCTACCAGTAATCTCAATCGTGATTCATGCGTCATTTCCCGCCTCCTCGCTTTTCCAGCGTTTAAAAAGATTATGTACTATGCCGAAATTATCCAGCACCTTGCCCACTGTCTGGTTGATTATATCATCAATAGTTTCAGGATTATGATAAAAAGATGGCATCGGCGGCAGCAAAGTGGCTCCATATCGGGTCACTCTGGTCATCAATTCCAGGTGCCCTAAATGCAAAGGGGTTTCACGCAAAACGATAATCAATTTACGCCTCTCTTTAAGACAGACATCCGCCGCCCTTACCAACAGGTTGTCATTATATGAGTTGGCAATTCCGGACAGGGATTTGATCGAACAGGGCGCAATAATCATCCCTTCAGTCAGAAAAGATCCGCTTGAAATTGCCGCCCCGAGATTAGTAATCGGGTGGACGATATCAGCCAGTCTTAAAACTTCATCAGGATCCCGACCGTTTTCATGTTGAATTATCTCTTTTGCGATATCAGAAATAACCAAATGAGTTTCAATCTCCTGGTAGTTTTTCAACGTTTCCAGCAGTCTGACGCCATAAATGGTTCCTGATGCCCCTGATATACCGATTATGATCTTTCTTTTTTTCATTAGTTTTAAAATTTCAAATAAAGCAACAGATAATTGCTATTGGTTGATGTGGGCGATTATTTTTTTTGTCAGTACAACCCACTGTTCACGCAAAGTTTCAAGATCCTCCTGAACCAAATTATCATAATGAATCCCAGCTATAACTACGACATTGCGGTTAGTGGCGGCCGCAACTTCTTCGCTGACATACCTGGCCACGACATCTTCTTTATGCCCTAACATGGTTAATATGGATGAGGTAGCACTGGTACGGCTTTGATCTTCAAGGCTGGGCCGGGGAATCGCCAGACCGATTGCGCCGATATGATCATAGCCTCCCGTAACCACGACAACTACATCATCGCTGTCAAGACCTATTATGGTTGCCATTAATGAGTAATCACTATTTTTGTCGCTGTAAATTGACTCTATTTTTTTCATGATTTGAAAATAGTTAAACTTTCTGAGTTGTTCTAAAAACAGCGGAAAGAAATTTCCAGGGATGTTCCGGCATGGCTCTCGCTCATTCTCGCCGGCCGTCCATGGCCCGCTTCCGAGGCGTCCGCCGCGAATCACATCGTGTGATTCGTTCGGCGGCCAATACCGCTATGAGCCAAGCCCGAACATCCTGCTAATATGTCCCTGGCAATACAAGTCAGAAAGTTGATATGATTTGAAAATAGTCAAAGGTGGCGGAGCTGTTGGCAATGCTCCGCCAGCTTTAACTTTACTGTTTAGATACCGTAACTGTCCCAGTTGTCCCGAACTTTTTTCTCCATATCTTTATCAAGAAAAATCTCCATCGGCTTACGATCCCATTCATACGGAGTACAGGCATCGATGATAATCCGCGAAACGATTTCACGTTCACTATGGTGCAGGGCGGGGTCAAGCGGAGTGGAACGCCCCCGTTTGATAATCTCCGTATCCCGTTTGGGATCGTAACGTACAGACATGGCCCACATAACTTTGTTCCAGTCATCAGCAGGGATATCATCATCAACAACAATGACTCCCTTCATGCCATAATGGCCGGTGGTTGAGCCGTAAACGGCATCGGCTATATGGTTTGGATGTCCTGGATACATCTGTTTGACCGAAACTATGGCCCAGAAACGACCGGTGGATGAGGCCGGGATATAGACCGACTGGATTCCAGGAACCCTCGCCGTTTCAAGATCTGTCCATAAGGTTGCAGTCCGGTTCAAAGACTGAATCATATGGGTATCTGTAATCGGTTTCCCGACCGTGGTGGACCATAAGATGTAATCGTTACGATGGTATATACGCTGAACATCAAGCCAGGGTTTAGGCCATTCATCACTCTTTTTCCCTGAATAGTAACCAGTATATTCTCCAAAGGGACCTTCTTGGCGCCAGTTATCAGAATTAGGGTCAACCTCACCCTCGAGGACAATTTCTGCATTAGCGAGGAAGGGCAGGCCATTACTTTCACTCTCAATAACATCAATCGGTTCACCACGCAGAGCCCCCATTACTTCGTATTCACTGGTCTCTGCTGAAACCAGGGTTGAACCGGTGAGAAAACCTAAGGGATCGCCACCGATTACGGCCAGAGCCGGCATCTTTTTCCCCATTTCCAGATATTTTTTCATCATGAAATCGGCATGCTTACCCTTGATGATCTGAATTCCGGCACTTTTTTCATCAAGAATCTGCATACGGTAGGTGCCCAGGTTAACCCAACCGGTTTCGGGATCTCTGGTAACCAGTGAGTATGCAGTACCAATAAAGCGCCCGCCGTCCTGTGGATACATCTGCGGCACCGGAAAATCAAAGAGGTTGACCTGATCGCGCTCGATAATATTTTCTAAAATCGGACCATCTTTAACCACTCGCGGCGGAATGAGTTTTTTGATGGCCAGCTGCATCCACTTTCTTGACATCTCACACATGGAAGTGCCAATGGGCATCCCCAGGGCAATGGCAAAATTCTCCTTGGTTGAATAGGCGCCGGTCAGGACCGAGTTTTTATAGCCTTTGACATTTTCGAAAAGCAGGGCTCCACCATCTTTTTCCTCGTTGATCTTGGAAATATGGGACAATTCCAGGTTCCAGTCAACTTCCTTGCTAATACGCTTTAATTTGTTGGCTGCTTCACACTTGGAAATAAACTCTCTTAAATCCATTTTTTGCACCTCAATGTATGTGTTGTTGGTTTAATGCCCGTCCATTCTTCTTAAAATTGAATTGTCTCCTGGCAATGGTTAATTCTTTTGAGACTGGAGACTGGTTTAAGTTCAATTGAACTTAACTCCAGTCATCAATTGTTTCAAAATCATATTCATGGCATCGGTCGGTTCCGCGGTTTTTTTCTCGGCCTTTTTTTTGTTCCAGATTGATTCCGGCCGAACCTGGAGAATGATAACATTTTCAGGGAACAGCAAATCGGCATCAATCCCAAATTCTATATCATAGGCTTTACCATAATACTTTTCTATTTTTTTAGATACAATGCACAAATGTCGCAGCTCTTTCTGACTTAAAGCATTGATCTGGCGACGTTCTTCATCCACCTCCCGTTCGACGATGTCACTGCCACCTTCACGATAGACACACTCAATCTCTTTGCTTCCCCTGACAATTTTGACCGGATCCAAAGTGATCTTATCAATCAAATAGGTATCCGGAGTCACCAGTCCGCTGACCACCGCTTCACCCAGACCGTAGCTGGCATCGATAGAAATCTTTGAAGGATCGCCATTCAGCGGATTAATCGTAAAAATAACCCCGGCGATTCTGGAGTTAACCATTTTCGGAATGCCGACGCCGATATTGAAAAGGACTCCAAGCTCACGATTTATCCGATAGGTAAGCGCCTCGACACAATACGAACTTGCCCAGCACTTGCGAATATAATCGGATAAATCCCGATCACCCCTGATATTGAGATAGGTCTCCATCTGTCCCGGCATACTCACAGCCCCGCTCGAACGTACCGCAACCGGCAAAGCCTCAACCCCACAATGCTCACATAGGCGGTGATACTCCTCCAGAATATGTTTTTCCAGGGCCGGCGGCATGGAAGCTTTTTCTATGGCCGCCATGGCAAACTTACTTAAATAAGCAATGTTATCAGGGGTCGATTCCCGACACTCATTGGCAATTAATTTTTCCAGTTCAGACTTGACCCCGGACTCCCGCATGAAAACGTCATTGGCATGGATAGTAATGGCAAACCCGGGGCTGATGGGGATGCCGGCCTTTAACATTTCACCGAGATTCGCGTTTTTCTTGCCGACCAAAGGGAAATTATCCCCTTTCAGTTCGTTGTACCAAAGCGTTAATCTTTCCTCTAGATTTTCCATTTTCACTTCCGATAATGTAGTCAAGATTTTTCTGTAACGAGAGGGGCGCAGGATTTTCAACCCCTCTCGTTTCAGTTTCAACCAGTTATCCTATTTAAGAAGTTCCACCACCCCGCTATCACCATCAAGTTTGATCATGTCGCCGGTCTTGATGACCGAAGTACCATTGCCGGTACCAACGACCGTCGGCAATCCATACTCGCGGCAGACAATAGCGGCATGGCACATGGGGCCACCAACATCGGTAACCGCCCCGGCAATTTTGGTAAAAGCCGGAGCCCAGCTTGGTGAAGTCGTGGGTGCAACCAGGATTTCACCGGCTTGCAGCAGGGCCAGATCTTCGACCTTTCTGATAACCCGGGCCTTTCCCTGAACCACACCGCTGGAACCTGGCGATCCATGCAGCTCGCTGATCTCTCCATCGGCGGTATCGAGACTGGTGAGCCATTTTTTCAGGACACTGGTAGTCACCCCCCAGAGGACAATGGAGAAGGGTTCGGTAACCACTTCGGGCGGCACCCCCAGGGCCGGCGGCGGTGTCCATTCACGGAATTTAGCCATTACCCCTTTACGCCATTCGATCTCCTGCGGCCATTTATTACGACCGGCCGGTACTATCCCGGTGGCCCAGGCCCGGACCATATCATCAATTAGCACTTTGATATCAGCGCGATTCAGATACCAGATATCCTCAACATCTTTGATCATGCCACCATCAACCAGGACCCGGGACAAATCCCTCATCTTGTTCCAGAAAACTGAATGGAACCAGTGTTCAACATAGAAGAGATGATTTTCAACATAAGGGAAAACTTTACGGGCAATACCTAAAGCTTCGGCAAAAGCTTTTTTATCATCGTCATTTTGAAACAAATCCAGATATTCATCAACAATACGATCACGTTCGGCAATCAGCTTTTCGGTCGGTCGACTGGGATCTTTGCCCGCCTGCAGGGATTCAATATGCATTTTGATGTTGGCCAGAGGAACATCCAGATCATCATTCCAGGATTTATCATGATGGAACCAGCCGGTCCCTGTCGAGATCCAGAACCAGGGATAGCGGGCTGCCTCGAAAGCCGCCAGCCACTTCTTACCCGCATCGGAACTTCCCAGCTCCTGTTGCAGGGCGGCAAAACTGGTTTGGGCATCCAGTTTCCCTTCAAGTTTCAACTCCAAGGCCATCTTCGCCAGTTTGATTAACTCGATATCGGGTCGATACATGACCACATCGATGCCGGAAACCATTTTGGTCAGGGTCGCCATCGGGATATCAGGAAAAAACTGGTTCGCGGTATTGATAAAGGTTACATAGGCGGCATAGCCAAGATTGAGCATTTCAAAATGATACTGCCAGACCTTGAATCCCATATTAATCAGGTGGTCATACTGAACGCAAAGATCGTAACCGCTTCCCATCCCCCGATGTTCGAAAACCACACTCTCATCTTCCATTTCAGGCAGGTTTTTAAATTCAACTGCCTCCAATTCAGCAATCAGTTCCTTGGTTTTCTCAACCCAGTCATCATAAATTTTATCCCAGTTCTGGTAGTAGTAGCCCGCCCGTTTCATAAAAAGAGGGATACGAGCTTCAATTTCTTTGGGATCAGCGATGCCGATAGGGGTAATATAAACATGGCCATTGACAATGCGATGATCTATGCCTTTGGCCGGCGGTACCATAAAAATTCTCGAGTTATACTGGGAAAGAGCCAGATACCAGGCTTCATCCCAGATCAGATCAAAAGGGGTATGCGGTTCGGGATAATGAAGACCATCGTAATACCAGAGCTGCCCGCTCTCGTACTCGTTTCGTTCTTTATCATCAGTAGAAAACTGATAATAATAAGGATACATTCTTTCCCATCCTTCGGTACCTTCAATAACCGGAACATCATGCGGATCCAAAAACTGTTTAGCCATAATCACTTACCCCCTCACCAGCTAATGATTTACTGACATTTCCCTAAAAACCTGACCTCTCAGGTAAAACCTCGCAGCTTACAGGGTAATCCAACGGGGTTTTTCAAATCTCTCCGTGGACCTTAAAATTCGGCTTGAATAATTAATGATCAGCTCTTTTTTAACCAGTTTTTCCAGCTCCCTGAATTGCTGATTATTCAACAGGCGTGAAACATCTATCGGATCCTTAAAAGTCATCTCCAGCAGGTAATCAGCCGTGCCCCCGTAAAGCATATGCCATTCCTGGGTCAGCTCAACAAAATCCAACTGCTCAAGATCCTTCGAGATTTTCTGCAGAAAAAGTTTATAATCATCCTTTTTATTGGGCCTGACATTATAATAATGATTCCATTTCCAGACACCTTCCTGAATGGCATAAACTTCCAGGCCCACCCTTCCGGTTGAAATTCCCAGAGCCGCTCTACGATTGCTGACAAAAAAATTGAGCTCATTGGTAATTTTACGGTATTCTTCCGAAACCACTATTTCATTGACCTGGCTGATATTATCGGAACTTAGTACAGCGACAGTAGAAGGACCGTCTCCAACCTCAACATAATATCCACCCACAATCCGCAATCCCAGGGAAGTTACGGTCGGATTATATTTTTCGGCGATGAAAGACAGATAATCATCCTCTTTTTCATTTTTGACATCCCAATGCTGTGCTAAAAGTATATTCATGACCCTAACCCCCAAAGATTATATTTGACTGTTATCTCCGATATAAGTATATAAATAGATTATACTGCAACCTGTTGTAGAGGTTTCATTTTTTTATTAATTGCATAAAATAGCATTATAAACAAGTCATTTATTTTAACTGAATCTATAAGTTTTTCTTATAGATATACCTCCAAAAAATCTATATAACTATTTGATTTACATGGAATTATGTCAATTTTAAAAGACAATCTTAAACAACTTTATTATTTTTATGAGTCAGTTAAAAATAATAATATCTCCACCGCGGCAAAAAAACTTTTTATTTCTCAGCCGGCCATATCGATGCAAATCAAAAAGCTGGAAAACTGCTGCGGGATAAAATTAATCAGGGAAAAAAATTGCAAAAAAATTCAGCCCACCCCTGAAGGCAGGAAACTCTACGAATACCTTGACAGAGTTTTCAAACTGCTGGATAAAGCAGAAGCTGAATTAAAAAAAATGGCGGCTGATGAACAAACCCACATTACCATCGGCACAACCCCTACCTATGGCAAGTTTATTTTGCCGTACATCTTCGAAAACTATGCCGGCCTGTTCCCCCAGTGCCACATCAAGGTAACTTCGGGAAGTTCAATTTCCCTACTCGAAAGCCTCAAGCAACACAAGCTTGATGTTATTATCATGGCCCTCTGGAAAAAGCTTTCCTTAAAAAACTTCCTCGTTTACCCTCTCGGACAGGAAGAAGTTATTTTACTCTCAGCCCCTGACTATCACCTGCAAAAACAAACATATACTTCACTTAAAGACCTGCAATCAGAAAAGTTCATCATGCGGGATGAACAGTCCGCAACCCGAAAATATATACTCAGAGAATTCAAAAAAAGAGGGGTTACTCTGCCAATAAGTATCGAGTGTGAAAGTCCTGATCTGGTCAAGGAATTAATACTGGAAGGAAAGGGAATAGGTTTTCTGACCCGCACCAAAATTCGCAAAGAGTTATCAGAAGGACTGGTTAAAAGAGTAAATCTGGGAAAACATAAATTTCACCTGGACATTGCCATTGTCTTAAACAAAAACAAAAATTTAATGCCGGAGATGCTGACTTTCGTTGATTGCATTATCAAAAAAAGCAAACAGGTACAGCACTTCTCCTTGCCACCATCCCCTGCAGAAATGATTCACCTGCAAGAAAGTGAAAGCCCGAAATGTGGACCGTTAAAGTGACAGCCAGACAGTTTGATCCTTCCACCACAACATTTCCGATCCAGGAATAATCTTACCGAGTTTAATCCAACAGCATATCCTTCAAAAAATTTTGCAATAAAAAAGTATTTTATCTTGACTCCAAACCATCTTTATGTTTAACATCAAAAAATAAATGAGCGCTCATTCATGAAAATGATATAACTTGTTTGCAAATTTCTTTTCAAGCAACATCGCTAAATGCTAAATGGCAACAACTGAGAAACAATCAATCTACAGATTCTGCAAAACATGTAACGCATGGAGGAAATACTGATGAATTACCTGTTATCTGAAGAAATGAAAATGCTGAAAGAAATGACCTATAAATTTGCCAAAAATGAAATTGCCCCATTTTCCGAAGAATATGATCAAAAAGAAGAATACACTCCGGAAATTCACAAAAAAGCGGCTGACCTTGGTCTGATCGCCTCCTGGCTGCCGGAAAAATACGGCGGTGCCGGTTTCGGTGCGCTGGGAAACAGCATTATCACCGAAGAACTTTCCCGGGTCGACATGGGTATCGGCATTAATATTGTCGTCGCCTCTTTCGGCTGTGAAGCCATTTATCAATTCGGCACTGAAGAACAAAAGCAGAAGTATCTGCCTCCGGTTTGCCGCGGTGAAATGGTCAGTGCCGGTGCTTTCACCGAACCCAATGCCGGTACTGACGTTTCCGGCATTGGAACCCGGGCGGTCAGAAACGGCAGCAACTACATCATTAATGGCAGTAAAATGTTTATCACTAATGCTACCATTTGTGACTTCATGATCGTACTGGCAATCACCAACCCTGATGCCGCCAGGCTCCATGACCGCTTCAGCATGATTATCGTTCCAGCTGATGCAGCCGGCATTACCAAGACTAAAATCAAAGGTAAATTGGGAATCCGCGCCAGTGATACCGGCGAAATAGCCTTTGCAGATGTCCTGGTTCCCCAGGAAAATCTCATCGGCCAGGAAGGCAGGGGATTTCACCAGGTTATGCATTTCTTTGACATGACCCGGATCATGGTGGCCGCCCAGGGAGTAGGCATTTCCCAGGGATGTCTGGATGCCTCAATCCGTTATGCCAAGGAAAGAAAAGCTTTTGGGACCTCCATCGGCAATTTTCAGTTGACCCAGGCAAAACTGGCCGAAATGGCTATCCGCATAGAAGCGCTGCGCAACATGGTATATAAAGCTGCCTGGCTCTATGACCAGGATACCCCGGACTATACTCTGGCGGCCATGGCCAAATATTTCTGCGGCCAGACGGCGGTTTTCTGCGCCAATGCCGCCCTGGAAATCCATGGAGGTTATGGCTATATTGCCGAATACGACGTCCAGAGATGGTACCGTGACGCCAAGATTCTCGAGTTATATGAAGGAACCAAGGAAGCTGAAATTATGACCATCGCCAAGGTCCTGATGAGCAGGTAATTATCATGTTTGATTTTCTCCTGACCGAAGAAGAAAAAAAACTCAAACAAGAAGTCCGTGAATTTGTCAAAAACGTGCCCTCTGAACTGGTAAGGGCCATGGATAGCGGCGAAATTGAATTTGCCCGGGAATTTATCACTTCAGCCGCCCGGAAAAATCTCCTGGGGCTGCGTTTCCCCCCTGATTACCAGGGCCGGGGGCTGAACTGGGTGGCGGAAATGACAGCCATGGAAGAAGTCGGCATCTTAGGCTCCACCCTGGGCTGTCATTATGCCATGCCCTCTATTGTCGGTGAAGCACTGAGTATCTATGGAACCAAAGAACAGAAAGAAAAATATTTAAAACCGATCCTGAACGCCGAGATATTCTGTGCCGAGGCCCTGACTGAACCCCGGGGCGGTTCCGATTTTTTCGGGGCCGCCACTACGGCGCGAAAAGTAGGAGGGGAATACATCCTCAACGGGCAGAAACGTTTCGTCGTCGGGGCTGAAGGTGCCGATGTTTTCCTGGTCTACGCCAAAACCGCCCCGGAAAATCCACCGCAAAAGTCCATCAGCCTTTTCATCGTTGAAAGGGATATGGGGGTAGAAGTAAAAAAGGTCTATGGCCTCATGGGGACACGGGGTGGGGGTACGGGAAGAATTATTTTTGACCAGCTCAGGATTCCCCCAAGCTGCCTGTTGGGCGAGGAAAATGCCGGTGGCGAAATCTTCAACCAGATGATGATCCCCGAAAGAATGACCAGTGCCGGCGGGGCCCTGGGAGCCGCCCGGGGAGCACTTGAAGTAGCAACTATCTATACCACCAGGCGGCAGGCTTTTGGCCGTACCATCATGAAGTTTCAGGGAGTAAATTTTAAAATCGCCGACAGCATCGCCGCCCTCGACGCGGCGACCTCTCTATCTTATGCAGCCGCCCGCCTGATTGACAGCGGCCGGGATGCCAGGCGCCTGGTTTCCGAAGCCAAGAAAGTGGCCACCGAAGCCGCCTGGGATGTGGTCAACAACGCCATGCAGGTGATGGGCGGCATCGGCTACACTGATGTCTACCCGGTGGAGCGCCTGCTGCGCGATATCCGCCTGATGATGATCTGGACCGGCACCAATGAAATCATGAACCTGCTGATTCAGCATGAATACTACCGTGAGCTGGGCGCTCGACAGCAGCAAACCAGAAACCTGGAACAGGATGCCGGCGGCCTTGATGAGCAGGAAAAGGTGTATGAATAATCAATAAAAAAATATGATTTTATCTTGCATCCCTGTTTATCACCATGATATAAAACCTCTGCCATTAGGGCGGTTAACTCAGTGGGAGAGTGCCACCTTCACACGGTGGAAGTCACTGGTTCAAATCCAGTACCGCCTACCAAATAGCAAAACCGGCTGTCGATATTTCCATCGACAGCCGGTTTTTTTGTAAAAGCAAAATCAATCGAGTATGACCCCATTGATTCCGTAATCTCAGTTAATCCACCGTGATGCTCAAAGGATCGAGCTTCCAGTAGTACCCGTCCGGATCGACAGTTGGATCTACGCCACAATAATCAAGCTTAAAGCCAACGGCGGCAGTTCCCAGTTCGGCGTAGGGCACCGTCAGTGCCAGATCTGTTGTTCCGAAACTGGGCACGCCCGCACAACTGCTGCACGACAGCAGGCTTGCCGCGAAGCCGGCAACAAGCTTGTGGGTCATGGTCGTCGGATGGATTTCATCCCAGAAAAGATAATTCCCCTCGGCAACGGTTTCGGCATCTTCATCAAACTTTTTATCAGTCACGTTGGTAAAACCATAGGCCGCGGGATTATTGATAATTTGGGTCAGCAGGGCAAAGGTATCAAGCCGGATTATTTCAACCGCCGGAATGGCAGCTTCAAACCCTTGAAGCATTGTTTCGAGCGCGCTGTTGAAATTACCGGCAAGCATAACACCCTGGGTTGCAAGCGCGGGATCTCCATTCATTTTCGGTGTACTGCCAAGATCAGGCAGGTTGACGACCATAAACGTTACAGCGCCCGCCGAGGCAAGCTGGGTCATACCGTTATAGACATTGGTCACAGCGTTGCCGATGGCAGTAGCAACATCGGTGCTCAGCGACAGAAAATCATTGGCCCCGATCCAGATAATGAACAGCGTCTCCTTCGGCTGGGGAAAGGCGGTGGGAAAGCCGGCGGCAGCATCCAGAAACGTGGTATAGGCCAAAACCTGGTTGGTGAAACCCGTAGGATCATCATAGGTATTTGTCTCGCCGGTCATGGCCCCGCCGTGGGCATAATTGCAGAAAGCCCCCGGGATACCAAGGGTCTTCACCAGATACTCGACCCACACCGGCCCATCGGAGAAACGGCCCTCGTAGGGCGCCGGGGGATAGGTTCCTCCTTTAAGGGCAAACACGTTACCGCTGTCACACAGGCTGTCGCCGAAGACGACAACATTTTTGAAATCACCGGCCTGGGCAGAGATGACAAGACAGAAAAACATTACGACGACAGTAAAAAACTTCACAGCTTCCTTCTTCATCTGTTCCTCCTTGTAATATAGTTATAATATGCCGGCAACCGTAACAACAAAAACAGGATATGTCAATAAATCTATAAATAAGTAACCGGAAATCAGTTTTGAGGCGATGGGACTTCAATATCCCAAACCCGGGCACTGATCAATCTACGCCTCCAAAAAATAACGCCCTCATACCTTGCTTAATTCTTCCCTGCCGAATCCATATATTTCAAATGGGACATCATCAGTTTGATATCACCATAGGAAAAGTCGTCCCCAAGGTCTGTTTTAAGCGTTTTAAGTGATGAATACGACGCGTGTGCAAGAAGTTCCTCCATCCGGGATCGCTTTTCCGGCGAGAGCAGCTGGTCAATATCCAAATCACCGGTTTCAATATAGTGGGATAAATGACCCTGGATCGTATTTTCCACCAGCCCTCTCTTTTCCGCAATATCAGCAATGCCAAACCCTTGCT